>JAUIEH010000153.1 GCA_030428405.1 Alphaproteobacteria bacterium | reverse complement strand
GCATTCTCTGTAATCTCGACCTGCAGCCGTCCGGGCGGAAAACCAACTTCGGACAAGACCTTCAACACCTTCTGCGCCAATGCGGAATCGCGCAGCTGGATGGGCGAAAAATTGACCGACAAGAGCGGCGCATCGGGCCAGTCGCGCGTCAGCGTGCAAGCGCGCGCAAGAAGGTCGAGCGTCAGCTCATCAATAATGCCGATTTCCTCGGCGAGCGAGATGAACTTGCTCGGCGGCGCCAGGCCGCCATCATGCAGCCGCATGCGCGCTAACACCTCATAGCCATAGACATCGCCGGTGTTGAGATCGACGAGCGGCTGAAAGAACGGTTCAATGCGGTGTTCGGCGACCGCTTCGCGTATTGAGCGCTCCAGCGTCAAGCGCGCCTCGACATGGCTGTCCATGGCCTCGTCGTGAAACGCAAACAGACCCTTGGCTTTTTCCTTGCACCGATAAAGTGCGACATCCGCGCGACGCAGCGCTTCGTCGAACTCGATGATTTCCTGAGCAACCACGGCGACGCCCATCGTTGCGCCGACTTGCACCATGTTCGCGCCGATATTGATGGGTTCGTCGAAGACATGCGCCAGACGCGTCACCCGCGACATGAGTTCATCTTCAGACTGAATACCCCGCATGACGACGATGAATTCGTCGCCGCCAAGCCGTGATATCATTTCATTTTCGGCGAGATCGTCATTAATCGAACGCGCCAGCGCGACGAGCACTTTGTCGCCGGCGGCGTGGCCGTATAGATCGTTGATGGGCTTGAACCGGTCGAGGTCGATCGCGACGATGGCGATGCACTCTGCGCGGGCGGCGTCTGCGAGCACCGGCGAAAGATAATCGCGCAACATGTTACGGTTGGGCAGGCCGGTCAGCGCATCATGCATGGCCAGCTCGCGCGCGCGTTCCTCGGCCGCCAGACGCGCCTTCAATTCGCGCGACGATTCCGCCTGACGCCGCCACGCAAAACCGACAACGCCAAAAGACGACAGTAAAAACGCTGCGATGAGTTCGTCGACCTCCCACTCCTCATGGGCGGCGAGCAGGTGGATGAAATTGTCGAACAGATCCAAGGTGGCGGCGATGATAAAACAGACCACGGCCGCCGCCAGAATGACGATCAGATCGCGTCGCGCCTCAGCTGAGAAGGCGAAGCTTCGCTGATCTGAGGCGCGTCGACCTTCTTTATGCGTCATGCCTGTCATTGGATGCCTGTAATATCTTTCTGCGATCAGTTGGAGAAACTAACGCCGAAAGGTGAACAGCGCGTTTGTTCGATCGTCGAAACTTCGACCTGAGCGCATCCGTGCGAACCAATATGCACAAAAGGAAACGCGCTGCCGTCTCTACACGGATACTCGATCGGAGAACTGTAAATTTGGCAAACGGAAATGCCGGCTAAACCTTAAACATTTGCGCAACCCATTCTCGCCCCGACGTGCATTCGTGCAAATGCTCAACGCGCGCGCGACACGCCGCCGGCGCGCCACGCCGAGATTTGCAGATCGCGCAGACCATGCGAGCGCGCCATCAACGATGCCGCGCGAAATGATCGGCGTGCGGCCTCGTCAAGCGGTGTTCTGGAATTGGGGGCGCCTGAAGGGCGATGCGCGGCTCCGGCGAGGCGGCGTCATGCCGGCGCCGTCGTGGCGGAGAGGAAGGGATTCGAACCCTCGATACCCGTTAAGGTATACTCCCTTAGCAGGGGAGCGCCTTCGACCACTCGGCCACCTCTCCGCGAAGGCGAGGGCATAGCAATGCTTACGCTTATGACGCAAGCGCGCGAGGCCCTCTAAAAGCGTCATTCCGAGCGTGCGTTCGCCTCGCATTTTCACGTCCGACGGGCGGTGTGCGAGATTGCGACAGGCGCTTTGTGCGCTGCGAGAAAAAGCTAGCATAAAAAATGCAGCAGTCTCCCCGATGAGGAGAATCTGTTTCGACGCCGGCAACTTAGTTTAATCCGGCCGACGCCTGTCTCCGATATCACCCTTTCAAACAGCGCCGATCATGGCGCTCGAAAAGAATATGTGGCGGGGCATGGCGCAGCAGGACGTTCTCAGCGAAGCTGATACTCATCTCGGTGATTCAACGACGATTTCCGTCGCGCCGAAGCCTGAGCGTCAGACGCAGCGCGCTTATGCGCGCCGGCCGTTCCGCGTCAACGGCGAATTGATCTCAACCGGCGTGCGCGCCGGCGACGCCGGCATCATCGCTTTCGCAACCCTGTCGGGCATCGGCATCGGTGTGCCGGATTGGTTCATGTACGCCCCGCTCTGGCAGGTCGCGCCTTATGTCGGCGGCGCCCTCGCCTTGTCCTGGGCGGTCTGGGTGTTCGGACGTTTTCAGCTCGACGATGACGAAACCGTCGGCGCACATCTCGCCAAGACGGCCGCCGGTCTCGGCTTCGCAACCGTGTTCTTCGCGCTTCTGCTGGCGCCGTTCGAGCCGCCGCGCGAATACGCGCTCGGCGTCGCGCTGTTCGCCGGCGGCGCCTCGGTCGGCGTCCTGTCGCTCCACGCCGTCGCCGCCCTGCTCGTGCGCGCCTTGCGTGCGCGCGGCTATCTCGCGCGCAATGTCGTCCTCATCGGCGCGGGCGACGCGGCGTCGCGGATTTCTGCGACCAAAGAACAAAAAGGCGAGCTCAATCTCATCGGCGCCTTCAATTTCGATGGCGCGCCGCGCGAAAACGACGACCCGAACGCGCCTCTGTGCGGCGGCGTCGAAGAGCTCTTGAACTGGCCCGACCTGCCGGCCGCCGATCAGGTGATCATCGATCCGGCCGGCGCCTCGCCGGAAACTCTTGATGCGCTCGTGCAGCGGCTGAGCGTCATTCCGAACAATGTCGCGATCGCTGGCGGCGATTATGGCCTGCGCGCCGAGCGTCCGGCGGCCGAGCTCGCCGGCGGGCTCCTGCTTGCGCATGTCTCCGGCTTTGCGCGCACGGATGAATACTCGCTCGCAAAACGCGCCCAGGATTTGATTTTCGGCGTGCCGCTGCTCTTGTTCTTCCTGCCGATCATGGCCGTCATCGCCGTGCTCGTGAAATTTTCGAGCCCTGGCCCCGTGTTCTTCAAGCAGGCGCGCCACGGCCTCAACAACCGCATCATCAAGGTGTGGAAGTTCCGCACCATGCGTCATGAGCCGCAGCCCGCCGGTCCCATGCGCCAGGTCGAAAAAGACGACGCGCGCGTCACCGGCATCGGCAAGTTTCTGCGCCGCACCAGCCTCGACGAACTGCCGCAGTTGATCAATGTCGTGCTCGGCTCCATGTCGCTCGTCGGCCCGCGCCCGCACGCTGTCGGCATGCGCACAGGCGATGTTGCGACCGACACCATGGTCGCCAATTATCATCACCGTCATCGGGTCAAGCCCGGCATCACCGGCTGGGCGCAGATCAACGGATCGCGCGGCCCGCTTCATTCGGCCGAGGAAGTCTCCGAGCGCATCGCCTACGATCTCGAATATGTCGATCGCGCATCGTTCTGGCTCGACATGTACATCATTCTTCGTACAGCGCCGTCCCTGCTCGGCGACAGCGAGAACACGCGCTAGCGACGAGCCCCTTCCTGCAAAGCCGCCTCGGCCGGACAACCTCGCCTCGCATGCGCGAAATATTGAGATTTTGGCGCTTCACTCCGTGCAGGTCTTGCGCACGCGGCGCCGCAATTGCGTGAACCGTCAGAGACTGCGTAAACGAGCCTCGAACGGAGCGTGTCCGTGAAAGTCATCACCAAACGGCCGAAGGAATTGAGCGACGCCGAGATCGCCGCCTGGCGCCGTCTGCGCGATGCGAACAACGCTTATCGCAGTCCCTATTTCACCTATGAGTTTGCGCAAGCCGTCGGTGAAGCCGTAGACGATGCCCGCATCCTGATCGGTTATGACCAGGGCGAGCCTTCGGCTTTTCTCGGCGTACAAGGCGTCATCGCCGGCTATGCCCGCCCGATCGGTGGTCCGTTGTCGGACTTTCACGCCCCGATCTATGACCATCGCCGAGACTTCGACTTCGAAGCCTTCATGTCCGGCGCCGGCATCGGCGTTTACGCTTATCGTTTCGCGCCCGCGTCGGTCGGCTGCATGGCCGCCTCGACGGACCAACGTCTCGGCAGCCACACGATCGATTTGAGCGAAGGCGCTGAGGCCTATGAAGCCGAACGCCGCGCCAGCAAACCAAACCTCTTTAAAGCGCTGCCCCGCAAGACGAGAAAGCTTGAGCGCGAGCTTGGCGAATTGCGTTTCGTGCTCGACGACCGCTCGCAAGACGCCTTCGAGATCATGGTGCAGTGGAAGTCCGAGCAATATGTCCGGACCGGACATTTCAACGCTTTCGAACTCGCCTGGCCGCGTGCGGTCTTGGAGAATATCTGGCGGAGCGACACCCCAGAGCTCAAAGGCCTGTTGTCCACGCTCTATGCCGGCGACCGTCTAATCGCTGCGCATTTCGGCATGGTCGGGGGAGCCGTCTGGCACTATTGGTTTCCCGTATACGAATTTTCGCTGTCCAAATACAGCGCCGGCCATGTGATGATGATGCAGATGGTGGAAGCCTGCGAAGCCATGGGCGTCAATGAGATTCAGCTTGGCGCCGGAGATACGCGTCACAAGCTTGAATTCGCGAATATGCAGATCCCGATCCTGTGGGGACGCGCCTCCGCGCCGTCAATGACCTCTCACGCGATTAAGTTCGCACACGGATTGGAAAGCGCCTTCGCCAAGCTGCCGGCCGCAAGCATCGCGGATGCGCCCGGCCGCCTCTTCCGCAAGCTCGACCGCATGCTGGAATTCCGGGTGAACTGAGCGCTCGCCCGTCGCCTGCTCTGCGCAACGATCATTTCAAATTGTCAGGACGCCTCAGCCTCGCCAGCGCGCACGCGATAAAGCGCTGCGCCATGCCAGCTCGCCAGCGCCAAAGCGGCGTTCAGGCTTGCGCTTTTGGAGACTGGCTCAAACGCGGGATGGGCCTCGACAAGGCTTTGGCTTTGCGGATTGTAATAGATGAAATTGACGTTCCAGCCGCGTGCGGCGTGTGCGGCGAGAATGTCGAGCGCAGCCTCAAACACCGAACCATTGAACGGGTTATAGGCGAACACGCACAAATCGCTTTCCGGCGGCTGAAAGCCGACCACGTCTTCCTGGCGCACGTCCCAGTCGATGTCCGACTTGTCCCTCAACGCTGCTTTCAGATTGTCGCGCGCGGTCTCGGCAAGCTCCGGCGCAAACTCGACGCCGACCAGCTTTCGAAAGCCGAACTCGGCCGCCTTGACCATCACCCGGCCCTTGCCGCAGCCGAGATCGACAAAGGTCTCGCGCGCCGGATCAACCTTCATCGCGCGCAACATCAGCGGCAAAAGCGTGACCGGCGTGGGCGCATATTCAACGCCGAGCGCCTTGTTCGGGCTGTCGATGTCGAGGTCCTCAAGGTCGCGGCCCTGAGACGTCTCGATGCCATGACGACGGTCGAAACGCGCATCAAAGAAATAGTGAAAGCGCGCGATCGCGCCATTGCGCAGGCGCTGAAACACCGCCCCCGGACCGCCGCGCTTCATCGTCTCGAATATCGAGGTCGTGCTGCTCATAATGGCGTCATCTCTCAGCGCTGCGGGTCATTGTTCGCGCTGAACATGCAATTCTATTGCCGGGCCCGCCGCGCGCGCATCGACGGCGCGCGACTTGCGTGCTTAAGCCAGAACCGCGCTGCGCCGTTTCCTTTTTACGCAGACGCAGCACGCAAACCCGCCGCCGCGCGCGCATGGCCCGATGAGACGCCAGGCGCGTTCAATATTGGAGCACGCTCGTGTTGATCAGGCATTTGCTCGGCTATCTGCCCGCGCACCTGGCCAACGCCCTGGTCGGCTTTGGCGGCGTGGCGGTGCTGACGCGCCTGCTCGAGCCGAACGAATATGGCCGCTACTCGCTCGCGCTCTCGACGATCATTTTCGTACAACAAAGCCTGTTCACCTGGCTGGAAGGCGCCATCGCGCGCCGCTACGCCGCAGCACAGGCGAATGGCGATCTCGCCGACGAACTCGCCTCGGCTTACGCCGCCTATGCCGTCGTGGCGACCGGCCTCACCGTCATCGGCGCCGCGGTTTTGATCTTCGCGCCGATCCCAGACGATTTCCGCACGCTGGGCGGGCTTGGCCTTGGCGTTGTCATCACCAATGCATTGTTGCGGCTGGGCATTGAGAGCCGGCGCGCTGCGCGCGAAGTCACGCGGACCAGCGCGCTGCTCGCCTCGCACACCCTGCTCGGCTTTTTGACCGGCGTAGCGTTCATTCTTTGGACGGATATGACCAGCGCGGGACCGATCGCGGGCCTGCTGGTGGGCGCCGTGGTCGTCGGTCTGGCCGATGTTCCGTTCATGCTGCGTCGTCTCAAGGGCGGACTGGTCCAGCCAAAACGCATCGGCGTAATGCTCAGCTTCGGCGCGGCCATATCGCTGACGCTGGCCTTCTCGCAGATCATGTCCGTGGCCGACCGGTTCTTGATCGCCATCATACTCGATGAAGCCGCAACCGGCGTTTACGCCGCGGGCTACGGTCTCGCCAATCGTCCGCTCGACATCGTGTTTGTCTGGGCGGGACTGACGATGGCGCCGTTGATCGTTGCAGCGTTTGAACAGGACGGCGCGGCGCGCGCTCAGGAACTTGCCGGCGAGTTTGGCGCAACGCTCATCTTGATCTGCCTGCCCGCTGCGACCGGCATCGCGCTCGTCGCTGAACCTCTGGCCGGCTT
>JAUIEH010000152.1 GCA_030428405.1 Alphaproteobacteria bacterium | reverse complement strand
TTGCTGGACGTCGCGGGCCAGCCGGTTCGCAGTCGTTTCGGGATGACGGCCCATGCGCTCGGGGCGATAGCCGAGCACTTCGGAGGCGGCCGCCAGGTCGGGATCGATTTGCGGGCTGGGCGCCGTCTGCGCCATGGCGTCGAGTTCGGCATGCGCGGCGTCGCGCAAAGGCTCTTCGGCGATGACCTCGGGGGCGGACGCACAGCGGCGCGCGCGCGAAACCGCGTCGCGGTCCTCACCCAGCAAGGCGCGCCAGGAGCGAACATTTCCGTATACGATTGGGCGGTAGACGGCCGAAGCGAGCGCGATCTGCTGGGCCGGGCTGAGATCGTCGGCTGAGCGGTCGAAGAGCGCGCGCCCCGCCGCCTCGACGCCGAACACGTCATAGCGCCCGCCCGCGCCCTGAATGAGTGCGATGTGGCGCGCCGCCCAGGCGCGCAGTCGCCGGGAATCGCCGTCGCGCATCAGACGGCGGTGCAGAATGGGCGCGGCGTTCCACTCCAAAGGCTTGCGGAAAATCGCCGCCGAAGAGCCGGGATAGAGCTTCATGAAAGAGCGCGCGAGCTGCATCTCAATCGTTGAGCCGCCCGAACCAATGCGCGGCCGGCGCGCGGCGATGGTTCGGCTCAGCGTGGAGACCGGGATGCGCAAGACGCCGGCGAGGTCGATGCCGAACGGGTTGCGCCAGCCTTCCCTGTTGGCGTCTTCGAGATGCACCAGGCAGCGCCAGTAATAAGGCGGCGCGTCATCGACATGGGCGGCCTTATGATCCGGATACGCCGTATAGCCCGGCAGACGCAAAGGCCGTCGCGCCTCGGTGATGACGTCGCGGTCGAAATAGCTATCCACAATGCCCAGATAGCGCCCGCCGGAATCTGTGAGAATGGTTGCATTCGCGCGGTCAGCCGCGCTCTCGAACACCTCCCAGGTCGGGCCTTCCCAAAGCCGCGTCAGCTGCGGGAACACATAAGTCAGGCCGAATGACGCAATCAGCCAGAACGCCGTGCCGAAGGTCACGGAATAAAAGATCAGCCTGCGGCGAGGGCCTGAGGTCATGGCGTCGACGAACGCGCCGAGCAGCCGCCAGACGCTCAAAAACGCCTCGACGAAAATCGTCGTCACCCAGTCGATGAGCCGGATGATGAAGCTGATCATGGCGCGCCCCGCATCGCCGCTTCAGGCGTCCGCCTCATCCAGGCGCCGCAGCGTTCGGCATGGCGAGAATGATGTCGCGCACGCCCGACCAGTCGACTTCCGGCAACACGCCTGCCTCGATGATCGTCTGGATACGGGACAACGCGCCTTCACGGCCATGCAGGCGAATATAACGCAGCGCCGCATCAAACAGCTGGTTGTCGCAGGCGCCCATTCCGTAGGCCCAGTAATGACCCTCTTCGACGTCTCGCTCGGCGAGCACGCAGCGTTGTTCCGGCTCAAGCGACAGCCAGATGACCGAGCGGAAATCCGACATGGCCGAGGACGCAAAATCGTCATGGCCGATGCCCGCCCCGCCTGACGCCGTCGTGTCGACTGTCTGCACGACGCCGTCGATCACCAGCGGCTGGTTGGCGTCGCCCGCGCGCCGGTAATCGCCATGGATCATGCGCGAGATCGCAAGCGCGCGATCATTCGAGGACGCATAAAGCGTCATGCGGCCGGCCAGGTCGCGAATGCCGGGCGCGCGCGCGGCGAAGTCGGAGGCGTCCACGTCGGGTGCGGCGAAAACCAGTTCGTCGAAGGGCGGCTCCTCGCCGAATGTTCCGTCATCGTCGATTTCCTCGAGCGCCTCCAGCAGATAGCGATTGCCCATTGAGTGCGCGATGACGTGCACGCGCTCAGCGCCGGAAGCCTGTGCGATGGCGGTGAGGAATGTCTGCAGGTCGTTGACGACAGGACGGATCAGCGAGCCGCCATCCGCGACATAGCCAAGCACGCCGCCGCGCGACGGCCAGCTATAGGCCACCGCCGCACCGTCGACGGCGAGGTCGACATAGAGCTGAGCCGTGCGCTCGATGGCGCCGCGAAACTCGGTGTTATAGCCGTGAATGAAGACGATCACCTCGCCGCGGTCAGAGGCTTCGAGCTGGGCGTTCAGCTCCCGGATCATCGCGGGCAGGCCAGGGAAGCGCTGAATGTCCTGCAAGATGACGTGACGTTCCGGGTTCGGCCGAAATTCGCCGCGCCACACGCTTGGCCGCGGTATCTCCCCGATCTCACGGTTCTGCGTCGGCACGGAAACATTGACGACGCCGACATCGAGCGGACCCCGCCGGCCGCCATAGTAACGATTAGGGTCGTCCGACCCGCTGGGCTCGCGATTGGCGCCGTAATAGACGGGCACGACCACAAACGGATCTGACGTTGAAGCGTTGGCGGAACGGTCGTCTTCCATGCGAAATTCAGAAATCACGACGTCGGACTCGACGGGCGGGAGCGCTTCTTCCAAATCGCCGTCAATCGCCATGCCGACGCTTGGTCCGTTTCCTTCCGTCAGCGGCGGCGGGTCGCCCAGACCCGCGTTGACGGTCTCAGCGCCATTGCGAGCGCGCTGGGCGAGGCGGCGCGCGAGGTCCCTGCGGCCCGCTGCGCGCGCAATTTCTGCGTGACGTCCGAGCAGGTCGACGCGATCGGGAACGGATAGTGAGCGCATCAGCGTACGGTCGGAGGTCAGATCGTTGATCAGCGCGAGCGCGTCTTCATGTGCGCCGATTTCGTTCAGCGCATCGATGATGGAAATGCGCAGAGCGAGCTCAGCGGCGTCATCAAGCGCAAGTTGCGAATAATCCGCCCGCCACAGCCGGTTGGCCAGCGCGGCGGCCCGCGACGGGTTTTCCGCCGCTACAGCCTCGGAAAACTGCTCCAACCGCTCCATCGTCGATGGCCTTTGCGCTGAGGCTGACGCAGGGATGACGAACGCTGCGCAGAAACACAAAACGCGGAAGTGACGCAAACCGACGCGAAGCATGCATGCCTCCTCATGGACCGCGGGCGATGCTGGCCCGAGAATGTGTCCGAGATTTGGACAAGCGGCCATTTCAAACAAGGCGGGGCCAGCGGGTTGACGGCGCCATGGGCGCACACCTATATGCGTGCCTCCTTGGCGCGGGGTGGAGCAGCCCGGTAGCTCGTCAGGCTCATAACCTGAAGGTCGCAGGTTCAAATCCTGCCCCCGCAACCAATCGGACATCGCGAACATGACGCGCGCAGCTGCGGCGCGGCGTCGCTTTTGCGCAGCGCCCCTTGATCCAGGGCGTTTTTTTTGATGGGTCAGAGATATGTCCGACCCAAGCGCGCCGTCGTCAGGCCTTTCGCAAGATCAATTGCGCGCTCGCGCGCGCGAACACGCCGGTCGCGGCGACATGGCGGCCGCGCTGGAAGATTTCCGCGCCTTACTCGCTGGGCGGCCTGACGACGCCGAAGCGCTGCAGTTCCTTGGACTGGCCGCGTTCGCGGAAGGAGCCTTCGCGGACGCTGCTGCGCGTTTTCGTCAGGCGCTGGACGCGGCCGCGGACGATCCCGGCTTGTGGTTCAATCTCGCAACCGCGCTTGAAATGTCAGACGACGCTGACGCAGCGATCGACGCTTACCTGCAGTCGCTGGCGCGCAATCCGAATGATGCAATGTGCGCGCTTTTCGCCGGCGCAGCGCTGCACAAGGCCGGCCGGCGCGCGGAAGCGCTGCAGACCTGGTCGCTCGGCGACGACGCCAATCACATGCTGCGTCAGGCCAAAGACGCCGAGGGTCTCGACCCGGCCGTGCGGGCGCGCTCGCAACTGGCTGACGATGCGCTGCGCGGCTTCTTCACCGACATGCATAAGCGCGCCGTCGACGCTGCAGAGGCTGAGCTTGCCGCGTCAGGCGACGCCGCGCGACCGGATGTCTCACGCATCGCCGGCGCCGTCTGGGTGCAGACGCATGATGCGCCGGTCTCGTTCAACACTCTGATGCAGGAGCCGACGGTCTTTTACGTGCCTGCGCTGCGTCCTGTCTCAATCGCGGACAACAACGAATTCGCCTGGGCCAAACCGCTCGAGGCGCGCGCCGACGAGATCCGCGCCGAGTTCCTGAACGCAGCAACTGCGCATGACTATATGCGGCCCTATGTGCCGGCGAACGCTTCGGCGCCGACCTGGCGCACCCTGCGCGGTTCGCTGAGCTGGTCGTCAATGCATATATTCGACGGCGCGGCGCCGACGGCGTTCACCAAGCTGTTCCCCAAGACCATCGACGCGCTGAGCCAGGCCGATCTCTTGCGCACGCTGGGCAATCCCGTCGAAGTGTTCTTCTCCGTTCTCAAGCCCGGCGCGCATATCCCGCCACATTTCGGCGTCGCGAATAATCGCCTGACCGTGCATTTGCCGCTGATCGTGCCGGAAAACTGCGCCATCCGCGTCGGCGAAGACATTCATGAATGGCGCGAGGGCGAATTGTTCGCCTTCGACGACAGTTTTGAACATGAGGCCTGGAACCGCGGGCAAAGCGACCGGGTCGTGCTGATATTCGAGACCCACCATCCTGACCTTACGGCGGCCGAACGCGTCGCGATCGAGCATGCATTCGATGCCCGCAAAGCCTGGCTCAATGAACGCGCCTTCCCGCAAGCTCAGGACCAGGCGCGAATACAGTAAATGCAAACCTCGGCGCTGGCCCGCGCGCGACTGTTTCTGTTACTAGAAACGTCACAAACCGGCGATTTACGGACCGGGGCTGGAATAAGGGATATGGGGATGACACTCGGCAATGGCGGTGGCGCGCCATCTCTAGACGTATTGCGCGGCGGCGAAGCGCTTGAGGCGCTGGGCGTGACAGGCGCGACTGGCTACGCGAACTGGAACGAAGAACGCCTCTACGAAGAAGCCGTGCGACGCGGCGAGGGCGAAATCGCTCGCGGCGGCGCGCTGGTGGTCAAGACGGGCGAACACACCGGCCGCTCGGCGAAAGACAAATTCATCGTGCGCGACGGCGAGAGCGAAAACGCCATCTGGTGGGAGGCCAACGCCGAAATCACGCCGGACCAGTTTCAGACGCTTTGGGACGATTTCCGCGCGCATATGTCGGGCATGGACCTTTTCGTCCACGACCTCTTCGGCGGCGCTGATCAGACTCACCGCCTGCCGGTGCGCGTCGTCACGGAATTCGCCTGGCACGGCTTGTTCATCCGCCACTTGCTGCGCCGGCCGGAGTTGAGCGAGCTCGACGGCTTTTCGCCCGAGTTCACGATTGTCAACTTGCCGAGCTTCCGCGCAGACCCCGCGCGCCACGGCGTGCGCTCGAACACGGTCATCGCGCTCGATTTCGCGCGTCGGCTCGTGCTCATCGGCGGCACGTCCTATGCCGGCGAAACCAAGAAATCGGTCTTCTCGATCCTGAATTATCTCCTGCCCGCCAAGAACGTGATGCCGATGCATTGCTCGGTGAATGTCGGCGATGAAGATGGCGCGGCCGTGTTCTTCGGCCTGTCTGGGACGGGCAAGACGACGCTGTCGGCGGACGCCAGCCGCACGTTGATCGGCGATGACGAGCATGGCTGGTCGCCCGATGGCCTCTTCAATTTCGAAGGCGGCTGCTACGCAAAGATGATCCGCCTCGATCCCAAGGCCGAGCCCGAGATTTTCGCCACCACGACGATGTGGGGCACGGTGCTCGAAAATGTCGTGATGGATCCTGAGACCCGCGTGCTCGATCTCGATGACGACACGCTCGCGGAAAACAGCCGCGGCGCTTATCCGCTGCACGCCATTCCGAATGTTTCCGAAACCGGCGTCGCGGGCCACCCGAAAAACATCATCATGCTGACCTGTGATGCGTTCGGCGTGATGCCGCCGATCGCGAAGCTGACGCCCGAGCAGGCGATGTATCACTTCCTGTCGGGCTACACAGCCAAAGTGGCCGGCACCGAAAAGGGCGTGACCGAGCCGACGGCGACGTTCTCGACCTGCTTCGGCGCGCCGTTCATGCCGCGTCACCCCTCCGTTTACGGAGAGCTCCTCGGCAAGCTGATCGAAGAACATGGCGTCAATTGCTGGCTCGTGAACACGGGCTGGACGGGCGGCGCCTACGGCGAGGGCTCGCGCATGCCGATCAAAGCCACGCGCGCGCTGTTGAACGCAGCGCTCGACGGCTCCCTGTCGAAGGCGGAGTTCCGCAAGGACTCGGTGTTCGGCTTCGACGTGCCGAATTCTGCGCCGGGCGTTGACGCAAACATCCTGAACCCGCGCGCGACCTGGGCTGAGCCCGGCGCTTATGACGCGCAGGCCGACCGCCTCGCCCGCATGTTCGTGGACAATTTCGGCAAGTTCGAAGCATATGTCTCCGACGGCGTGCGCGCCGCAGCGCCGCAGCCGGCAAAGGCCGACAGCTTCACGGAAGCGGCTGAATAGTCGTCACTGAGCCGGCATCGCGCGACGAGCGCCTGACGCTCATTGCAAACAAAAAAACGGGCGGCCGAAATGGCCGCCCGTTTTCTTTAGGTGATGCGTCTGCGCGCGTTACGGCGTCAGCGTGATCGCCTGGCATACGGAATTATTGTCTTCGCGGCTTTCCGCAACGACGTTTTCCGGGTCCACGCGCAGGCAGATGTAATAGGCTCCCGGCCGCGTATCGGCGGGGATCTGATAGGGCCCCGTATCATAAGACGGCGCGCCGAAGCGATGGGTGTCACCCGCGGGAATGTTCGGCGTGTTCGAGAAGCGCCCGCCGCGCAAGAGGACGTCTTCGCTGAAATTGGGCGAATAGGTCGCAAAGC
>JAUIEH010000151.1 GCA_030428405.1 Alphaproteobacteria bacterium | reverse complement strand
TCGACCGTGTTGAATGTCGGCGATCCGTCATCGACGCTTTGGCCCTGGGGATTGTCCGGCTCGACGGCTTCATTGCGGAAGCTCTGCCACGAGGCGTCTACAGAATATCCGTGCCCGAAATCGTAGCCGCCTGAGACGAGGCCTGTCGTGATGTCGTCATCGGACGGCAGCGTGAAGCCGGAGCCGAGTTCGATGTCTCCGGAATCGCGCCAGCCGAAACTCGCCAGAACGTCGAGCGCGCCGTAATTAGCAAAGCCGGAAACGCCCGCGAACATCTCTTCATTCGCGCCCTGATAGCCGACGCGGAAGCGCGCCCCCATCGTCTCGCCGTCTTCGAGCAGGTCGGAAGCGTCCACGGTTTCAAACGCAAGCACGCCGCCGACGGCGCCCGAGCCGTAAAGCGCCGAGGCCGGGCCTCGCACGACCTCGGCGGAACGCAACAGCTCCGGATCGACGAAGAACGAGCCGTCATGGCCGGAATTGAATGACTGACGCGCGCCATCGAGCAGGACGAGCACGTTAAGCCGGCCGAAGCCGCGAATGCTCGGCGTTTCGCCGTTGCGCCGCGGTCCCCCGCTCATCTCCACGCCCGGCGAATCGCGCAGCACGTCGGAAATGGCGCTCGGTGCGAACAGTTCGATTTCTTCGCGGGAAATGACCGAGACCTGACCCGGATACTCAAACGCCGGCAGCGGATTCGACGTCCCGTAGACCGTGATCGTTTCACGCGCGGCAACAGCCTCGGCCTCCGGCGTCGCCTCGACGTCCTGCGCCAATGCGCCGAAAGCCCCCATCGCGCCGGCGGCCACACCGGCCAACAGCCATCCCCTCATTACGCTCACCCCTAACTCGCCAAGCCCGGGGCCTGGCATTTTGCAAATGCTTCTCAATTGCTGACGTATTGCCGCAGCCCGATGGAGATTGCAAGTGCGAGTGATTATCATGTACAGGAATGTGACGTGACAGCGTTGGAGGATTGGGTGATGCGAATTGGCCGCATACAGAGTTTGATGATTGCAGCGACTGCCGGGCTCGCGATGAGTGCGTGCGCCACGACAGCAGATGTGGCCGGGTCCGCTTCCCGAGCAAACGAAGCGTCATACGCGCGCGACCGCGAAGCCATTCTGGCGATGGCCGGCGATTACGACGTAACGTTCGATTTCCGCGAAGTCGTCGCGCTCGCGCCGGGCTACGAAATCGACGAGCAGCACGTCTCCCACGCCCATGAGATCGTGCGTGTGATCGAAGATGACGGCGACTTCATCAGCCTCCAGCATCTCCTGCTCGTCGGCGGCGACGAGCCCGTCGTGGTCAAGCACTGGCGTCAGGACTGGCGCTTTGAGCCGGCCAGCGTTCTGGTTTTCCGCGGCCATGACGAAGCCGGCATGGACACGTTCGGCCAGGCCGAAATCGCGGCCGCCGATCGCGACGGCGCATGGAGCCAGGTCGTCTACCAGGTCGATGACAGCCCGCGTTATGGCGGCGTCGGCCGCTGGAGCCACGACGCCAATTCATCGACCTGGGAGTCCAATCTCACCTGGCGGCCTCTGCCCCGGCGCGACGACACCACGCGCGAGGACTATGACGTCATCCAGGCCGTCAATCGTCACGTCGTGACCGATTGGGGCTGGGCGCATGAGCAGGACAACACCAAGCTCGCGACCGCGGAAGGCGTGCAGGAAATCGCGCGCGAGGTCGGCGTGAACACTTATGTGCGCACCGAAAATCCCAACGCCTCCGTCGCGGAAGCGTATTGGGAAGAGACCGAAGACTATTGGGCGTCCGTGCGCGACGCCTGGACGGCGCTTGAGAACGGCGACGGCGACTTCACCGTGGCCGACGAGCCCTTTGGCGGCGAGCTCTACATGCCGCTTCTCGGCGTCGCCGAGCAGGTGCGCGAAGGCGCCGTTTCCGATGAGGAAGCCGCAGAAGATGCGCGCGAACTCATCCAGGCGCAGACGACCGGGCCGGCCGTTCAGGCGCTCGCCAGTCTGGACACGGAATAAAACATTCTGAACGAAGTTGCGCGCGGGCCCATAAGGCTCGCGCGCGGCTCACTCCCGGCTCACTCCCGGCGCAACACCGCATCGACGATGAAGTCGCCCAGCGGGTCGGGCTTGAAGCCTGAGCGAAAGCGCTCCCAGTCAAAGCGCGTCTCCGCCCACTCGATCAGCGACAGGCCATCAGCCTCGCCGTCTTCGAGATAATGCTCGAAATACGCATCCAGAATGCCCGGCTTGCCCGCGCGCACATGCAGATATTTCGCGGAAAGCTGTTCTTTCGCCTGCGCAATCGGCTCGCCAAGCGCGAAGTGGCGATAAAATACCGCCATCAGGCCCGCGCGGTCCGCGCCCGACTTGCAATGCATCAAGGCGGGATATTCGATTTCGTCAAACAGCGTCTTGGCCATGCGCGGAATTTCCGGATACGGCGCATCGCGCGAATTGACCCGGAAGGTCACCAGCCTGATCCCGTAGCGCTCGCACGCATCGCGCTCGAGAATGTGGAAACTCGCCTGGCTGACGCCGCGCAGATTGATGACCGTCTTAACGCCCTTGCCCGCCCAGCGGCGCAGCTGCGCCGGGCTTGGCTGATTGGTGCGCCACATTTGCGGGCCGGCCAGATGCTTGTTCTGGAATAGCACGCGCAGAAATTGATGGTCGGCGAAATGCAAGGCCGCATGCGTCTTGAACCGCTTCCACGGGCTTGAAAGCCGCGCGGCGACTTCCGCGTCGGAGACTTCCGGCTCGGGCTTGAGGCTTTTGACTTCATGCATGGCGCGCGAACATGGCCAGACCCGCGTGCGCGTTCAAGCATGTTCGGCGAGGCGGCTGAAAAAGACTGTCCACGCTTGACCTTGGCGCAGGCATCGGCCCTTTGGGCCAAACGGGCGGTCTATCAGCGGCGCAGATCATGGACAGTTTCGAATTCGTCGTCGTCTTGCTGGCGATCATCATCGGTCTGGGCGTGGCCGAGCTGCTGACCAATGTGGCGAAGCTCATCAAGAAAGCGCCGACGATCCGTTTTCACTGGATGCCGCTGACGCTGGTCGGCCTGATCTTCATCGCATTCCTGCAAATGTGGTGGGAGGCCTGGGCCCTGCACACGGTCGAGAACTGGAACATGTTGTCGATCGCTCACATGCTCGGCGCGCCGATCGGGCTCTTCATCATGAGCCACCTGATTTTCCCCGACGAACTCGAGAACGCGGATCTCAAGGCGCATTATTTCCGAATCGCACGCCCGTTCTGGCTGATCCTCGCCGCCTCGGTCATCGTAGCTTCGCTCTATTGGCCGCTGAGCCAGGGCGTGGCCACGAGCCTGCAGGAAAACATCTCTTCGGGCGTTCTCGTCATCATCGCGCTCAGCCTCGCCATATTCCGCGCGGAACGCTTTCACGGCGTGGCCATCGCCATCGCCGGGGCGGCCGCGTTGACCGATCTCGCCCTCTTCAGCTGGCGGATTGCGAATTGATGCAGAGACTTAGCAGCGCCGTTCGGTTGACGCTTCGGCGAAGGCGACGCTATCCGAAGCTTTGGCGGAAAAGCGCAGCGGCGGGACTGAATGGCGTATTGGCTCTTTAAATCCGAACCTTCGACCTGGTCGTGGGACGATCAGCTCGGCGCTGGCGCGAAGGGCCAGGAATGGGACGGCGTGCGCAATTATCAGGCGCGCAACGTGATGCGCGAGATGAAGACCGGCGATCTGGGCTTTTTCTATCACTCCCAATCCGACAAAGCCGTGGTCGGCGTGGTCAAGGTCATCGCCGAGGCGCATCCCGATTCAACCGATGACACGGGCACATGGGAATGCGTCGACATCGCCGCCGTCGCGCCGTTCGAGACGCCGGTGACGCTCAAGGAAATCAAGGACGTCGAAGCGCTCGGCGAGATGGTGCTCGTCAATAATACGCGTTTGTCGGTCCAGCCGGTGCGCGCGAATGAATTCAAAAAGATCTGCCGGCTCGGCGGGCTTGATCCTAAGACGCTGTAGGCCGCGATGCTGAAAGCCATTCTCCGTTCGGCGGCCGTGCAGTGGACGCTCGGCGTCATTCTCGCAGGCTATATGGCGCTTGTCAGACGCACGACGCGCTGGGAGGTCGTCGGCCTGGAGAATATCGAGCCGATCTGGGCGGCGCGAAAGGGCGTCATTGGCTGCGTCTGGCATGCGCGCATCCTGATGACGATCGCGGGCTGGCCGAAAGGCGTTCAGCCGGCGGCCATACTGATTTCGCGCTCGCGCGACGGCGAGTTCGTCGCCCGCGCCGCATCGACGCTCGGCTTCGGCGTCATTCGCGGCTCCTCGCGCAATGCCCGCAAGTCCAAGCAGAAGGGCGGCGTCGCAGCGTTCAGAGGCATGATCGCCCATGTCGAATCTGGCGGCTGTCTCGCCGTGACGCCGGATGGCCCGCGCGGGCCGCGCATGCGCGCCAAAGCAGGCGCCGTGAAGCTCGCCCAATCCACGCAAGCGCCGATGCTCGCCTTCGCCTGGTCGACCAATCATCGCGTCGTCTTCAAATCCTGGGACCGCTTCGTGCTGCCGTTCCCGTTCGGGCGCGGCGTCATCGTCTGGAAAGGGCCGATCGCGCCGCCGGCCGCAGATGCCGACAAGGCCGAGCTCGAAGCCGTCCGCGTCACGCTTGAAAACGCCATGATCGCCGCCAATCAGGAGGCGGACCGACGCGCGGGCGTCGCGGTCATCGAGCCGGCGCCGCATGAAAAATCCGCGACCTCGGACACCGCCGAAATCGCGGATGCGGGCGAGGCGGCGGCGGCCCTCGAGACCGGCGACGGCGAAGCGCCGATGGCCGAACGGCCCGTCTGAACTCTCATGACGCCCTTAAGCCTCCTCGCCTACCGCGCCGCAACGCGGATGTTCGGCGCATTGGCGCGACCGGCGCTGTCCGAACGCGCCCGGCGCGGCAAAGAAGATCCTGATCGGCTCAATGAGCGCTTTGCGCGCAACGCACCGGCTCGTCCGGCCGAAAAGCTCATCTGGTTCAACGCGGCGAGCGTGGGCGAGTCGTTGATGCTCGGCCCCGTGATCGAGGAGCTGCTGCGCACCGATCCCGAGCTGGGCTGCCTGGTGACGACGCAGACGCGGACGTCCGCTGCGCTCATGGGCGAACGCCTGCCCGAACGCTGCGCGCACCAATATGCGCCCATCGACCGGCCCGACGTCGCCAAGCGCTTCTTCGACCACTGGCGGCCTGAACTCGCCGCCTTCGTTGAATCCGAAATCTGGCCAAATCTCATTTTTGAGGCGCACAAGCGCGCAATCCCGCTCGCGCTCATCAATGCGCGCATGACCGAGAAGTCGATAAAAGGCTGGTCGCGCCTGCCCGGCGCCGCACATGCGGTGTTCTCGAAATTCGACTGGATCGGCGCCGCTGATGAGCGCTCGGCGGCGGGGCTGAGCCGGCTTGCAGGGCGCGTGGTGGAAAAGGTCGGCAATCTGAAACAGGCCGTGGACCCGCCCGGCGCCGATGAAGAAACGCTCAAACGCCTGCGCGCTCTGATCGCGCCGCGCCCGGTCTGGCTCGCCGCCTCCACCCATCCCGGCGAAGACGAGATCATGCTCGACGCCCATCAAAGGCTGCGCGGGGAAACCGACGATTGGTTGTTGATCATTGCGCCCCGCCATCCCGAGCGCGGACCCGAAATCACCGCAATGGCTGAAGCGCGCGGCTTCGCTGCGGCGCGACGCAGCGCGGGCGCAGAACCAGGTCGCGACGTCTCAGTCTATGTCGCTGATACGCTTGGAGAAATGGGGCTCTGGTATCGGCTGGCCGACGCAACTGTCATTGGCGGTTCGCTCCTGCCAGACATTGGCGGCCACAACCCGCTCGAACCGGCATTGCTGGACACGCCTATGATGAGCGGCCCGTTCACGCATAATTTCGACGCGATATTCGCCGAATTATCGAACGAAGGCGGCGCCGAAATCGTCACAAACGGCCTGGAGATTGCACGAGGGTTACGCGAATTGACGCCCGAAACCGGGGCGCAACGGGCGGCTGTGGCGAGGCAAGTGGCGATGAGCGGCGAGTCCGTACTAAAAACAACGGTTATGGCTTTACGCCGACTACTCGAAACGGCCGCTCATGCGCGCGCCTGAGTTCTGGAACATACGCAGCGGCGCGGGTGCGGCGCCGCTCACGCGCATGATGCTTGAGCCGTTGAGCTGGCTGTATCAGGCCGGCGCCAACGCGAAAGCCATGGTCTCGTCCGGCTATCGCGCAGAGGCGGGCGTGATCTGCGTCGGCAATCTGACGCTGGGCGGCACGGGCAAGACGCCGATGGTGATCGCGCTGATGCAGCGCCTGCGCGAAAAGGGCGTGGACGCGCATGCGCTGACGCGCGGCTATGGCGGCTCGAAAAGCGGCCCCTTGCTGATCGACACGGACAAGCACAATTTCCGCGCCGTCGGCGATGAGAGCCTTTTGCTCGCGCGCGCAGGCCCGACCTGGGTGTCGCGCTCCAAGGCCGCCGGCGCCAAGCACGCCTCGCGCGCGGGCGCGCAAGTCATCGTCATGGATGACGGCTTTCAGAACCCAACGATCGAAAAAGACTTCTCCTTCGTTTTGATCGACGGCGTTGTCGGGCTCGGCAATGGCCGCGTCTTCCCCGCCGGCCCCTTGCGCGAAAGCGTGCGCTCGGCCGCCAAGCGGGCCGACGCCATTGTTGTCGTCGGCGATGACGCCGAAGCCGATCAGCAGCGCAAATCAGCCTGGCGCGCGCGCCTGCCCGACGACATTCCGATCATCCGCGCCCGCCTGACGCCCGGCGGA
>JAUIEH010000150.1 GCA_030428405.1 Alphaproteobacteria bacterium | reverse complement strand
GTCGAGCTCTGGTTCGACGATCGCGCCGCCTGGCGCGCCGCTACTGACGCAGAACTCGACGGCGAGGCCGCGCCATGGGGCGGCGGATTGCTCGACCTCGACCTGCGCTCGGCCTTTATCGGCGAGCAGCCTGACCTCGATTTCATGATCGAGCAGCGTGTCTCGCCGTGAAGCGCATTCTATCAGCATGCGTTGCGCTATCCCTGCTGGCGTGTGCGCCGGGCGGCGCACAGGAAAGCGCTGATTTCGAATGGCGCGCTTATGGCGGCACGAACGCGGCGACGCGCTACGCCCCGCTCGACCTCATCAACCGCGACAATGTCGGCGAACTTGAAATCGCCTGGGAATGGCGCTCGCCCGACGCCGACATACTCGAAGCCAATCCAGATGTTCGGCCCGGCGAGTTTCAGGCCACGCCCTTGATGGTCGACGGCGTGCTCTATCTGTCCACGGCGCTGTCTCAGATTGCGGCTGTAGATGCGCGCACGGGCGAAACAATTTGGGTGCGCGATACGGGCGCCTGGCAGGACGGGCCTGCGACCAGCAAAGGCTTTCTGAGCCGGGGCGTCGCCTATTGGGAAGACGGCGCGGACCGGCGCATCCTCTTCGGCACGGGCGACGGGCGGCTTGTCGCGGTCAACGCCGACGACGGCGCGCCGGTCGAAACCTTCGGCGAGGACGGCGAGGTCGATTTGCACACGGTCGGTCTGCCACGCCCGATACCGGACCGTCCTTCGACGCTTTACGGCGTCACCTCCGCGCCCCTCGTCATCGGCGACATCGTCGTTGTCGGCAGCTATATCGAGGACCGCCTGCGCACGCGCGAGGCGCCGCGCGGCGATGTGCGCGGCTTTGACATCCGCACCGGCGCGCTTGTCTGGACGTTTCACACCGTGCCGCTGGAGGGCGAGTTCGGCGTTGAAACCTGGGAGGACGAGAGCTGGCGCTATACCGGCAACGCCAATGTCTGGGCGCCGATGAGCGCGGATGACGCGCGCGGCATCATCTATCTGCCGGTCAGCGCGCCGACGAATAATTTCTTCGGCGGCGAGCGGCCGGGCGACGGCTTGTTCGGCAACTCCATCGTCGCCGTCGACGCAGAGACGGGCGAGCGCATCTGGCATTATCAGATCGTCCATCACGACATCTGGGACTATGACCTGCCCTGTGCGCCGATCCTCGTCGACATCACGGTGGACGGACGCGAGATAGCCGCCATCGTTCAGTTGACGAAGCATGGCTTCGCCTTCGTCTTCGACCGGGTCACGGGCGAGCCCGTTTGGCCGATCGAGGAGCGGCCCGTCCCGGCCTCGCCGATCGAGACGGAACACGCTTCGCCGACCCAGCCTTATCCGAGCCTTCCCGCAGCATTTGACCGCCAGGGTCTGAGCGAAGACGACGTCATCAATTTCACGCCCGAACTCGAAGAACAGGCCCGGCGCATGCTCGCCCGCGTCGAGCATGGCCCCTTGTTCACGCCCATCGGCGAGCGGCTGACGGCGCTCATGCCGGGCGTCATCGGCGGCGCGAACTGGACCGGCGGCGCCTTCGATCCGGAAACGGGACTGCTCTATGTCGCCTCCTCGACAGCGTCGATCGGCGTCGTGCTCGGCCCGGCCGGCGAGATCGAGACCGACTTCTCCCATGAGATCGCGGGCGGCTCGCGCATGGAAGGCCCGCTCGGCCTGCCGCTGATGCAGCCGCCTTATGGGCGCATCACCGCGATTGATCTGAACACGGGACAACATGTCTGGATGACGCCGAACGGAAACGGCCCGCGCGCCCATCCAGCGCTCGCCGATCTCGAGCTTGGGCCGCTCGGCTCGGCCGGACGCGCAGCCGCGCTAGTCACACGGACATTATTATTCCTCGGCGAAGGCCCGCAGGACCCGCTCGGCTACGCCGAGCCCATGTTCCGCGCTTTTGATAAAGAGACAGGCGAGGTCGTGTGGGAGTTTGAACTGCCCGACCACGTGCTCGGCGCGCCGATGACCTACACGCTCGACGGCGCACAATATGTCGTCGTGACGACTGGCTTTCGCGCGCATCCGCATCGCATGATCGCGTTCGCCCTTCCTGACGCTAGCGAGACCGGCGATGAAGACTGATCGGAATACACTGGGGCGGTTGCGCGCCTTGCTGCGCGCCGCCGGCGCCGTGCTGGGCGTCGCCGCGCTAAGCGCGTGCGCGAGCGTCAGCGAGGAGACTGAAGTCGCGCGCGCGCCCAATATCATCATTCTGTTTGCAGACGACCTTGGCTGGAATGACATCTCCGCGCATGGCGGCGCGCTGATCGACACGCCGAATATCGATGCGATCGCCGAGGGCGGCGCGCGCTTTGCGCAGAGCTATGCCTCAAGCCCCGTCTGTGCGACCTCGCGCGCGGGTCTTTTGACGGGCCGCTACCAGCAGCGTTTCGGCATGGAGACCAATCCGTCGAGCCCGCGCTTTGCGCGCGCCGCAGCCGAACTTGGCGAGAGCGGCGGAACCTTTCTCGTCCATCCCGAAGGCGACGGTCCGCCAATGGCCGAACGCGGTCTGCCGAGCGGCGAGGTCACGCTGGCCGAAACGCTGCGCGCTGCGGGCTATCGAACGGGCCTGTTCGGCAAATGGCATCTGGGCGCAGCGTCCGGCCTGCGTCCCGAAGACCAAGGCTTCGACGTCCATGTCGGCTTTTACGCCGGCGCCTCGCTGTTTGCGCCCGAAGGCGCCGACGACATCGTGAACGCGACCCTGCCATGGAGCGGCGTCGATCAGATCCTCTGGCGCGCGCTGCCCTACTCGCTCGTGCGCAATGGCGAGCCTGCAGCCTCTGACGTCTATCAGACCGATTTGTGGGCGGATGAAGCAATTGACTTCATCGAAGCGGCGGGCGATGCGCCCTATTTCGCCATGCTGTCGTTCAACGCGCCGCATAATCCCTTACAGGCGCCGCAATGGGCTTATAACGAACTCACCCATATCGAAGGCCATGAGCGGCGCACATTTTACGCGATGATTCTCGCGCTCGACGCCGCCATAGGGCGCGTGCTCGATGCGGTCGAACAATCCGGCCATGCCGACGACACCATCATCATTTTCTCCTCCGACAATGGCGGCGCGGATTATACGCGCATCGCCGATTCCAACATGCCTTATCGCGGTTGGAAGGCGACGTTCTGGGAAGGCGGCGTGCGCGTGCCCTTGCTCGTGCGCTATCCTGCGCGCGTGCCGGCGGGTCTCGTCATCGAGGGACCAGCCAGCCTGCTCGACCTGCATCCGACGCTGGCCGGTTTCGCCGGCGCTGCGCCGCCCGAAGGCGTTGCGTTTGACGGCGCCGATCTGCGCGGGCTTTTGACGGCGCAGACCACGACGCCGGCGCATCAGCGCCTGTTCTGGAGGAACACGGATTATTTCGCGGTGCTGGACGGTCGCTGGAAACTGCATGGCGACCGCAGCCGCGACCGCATCTGGCTCTATGACCTCGAAGCCGACCCGACCGAACAGAACAATGTCGCAGAGCAGTATCCAGAAATCGTCGAGCGCCTGACCGCTTTGTTCGCCGCGCACGAGGCTGAACTCGCCGAAACGCCGCTCTGGGAGGCCAATTTCTTATTGCCGGTGTTCGCGGACGACGGAGCGGGCCTGGGTGATCCGTTAGAGGATGACGACTGGATTGAATGGCCGGGTTGACGACCGGCGCGACCGCGTGAATGGGAGAGTGAGTGATGGGGATTTTTCGCAACCTCGCCGGCGCCGTGATTGCAGCGGCGTTCGTAGCTGGCGCATGCGCGCCGACAATCGCGCAGCAGACCGACGCCGCAAGTGAGGCGGCGGATGTCGCCGCGGGCGCGTCCGCCTATGACCGCGACGGCGCGCATGCTGTGTCCACGCGTCTTGATGCGTGGACAGATGAAGCCCGCGCGCGAACCATTCCGGTCAAGATCTATCAGCCTGACGGCGCAGGTCCCTTCCCGGTCGTTATTTTCTCGCACGGCCTTGGCGGCAATCGCGAGGGCGCGACATATCTCGGCGAACGGCTGGCGAGCTGGGGTTTCCTCGCCATTCACATCCAGCATCCGGGCTCGGACTCAGAAGTCTGGGCGGGCATGCGCACGCGCCGCGCCATCATGGGCGCATTGCGCGAGGCCGTGCGCGATCCGCAGACGGCCGTGCAGCGCTTTCAGGACATGCCCTTCGTGCTCGATGAAATCGAACGCCGCGCAGCCTCAGGCGAGCTGCCCGCCGACCCCGAACATATCGGCGTCTACGGACATTCCTTCGGCGCTCACTCCGTGCTCGCCGTGGCGGGCCGCATTTATCGCACGCCGCAAGGCGACATCACCGCCGTCGACGATCGCATCGACGCCGGCATGGCTTTGTCGCCGCCTGAACCCGGCGCAAACACGGACCCGGCCGACATCCCTTACATCTATTCCGCCATCGACATTCCGCTCCTGCACATGACCGGCACCGAGGACGGCAATCCCGTCATGCAGCGCTCTGATCCGGCGGAAAGATTGATCCCGTTCCAGAATATTGCCGGCGCGCCGCAATATCTGGTCGTTTTCGACGGCGGCGATCATGGCGTGTTTTCCGGCCGCGAGAGCCGCATCCGTCCGACGCCGGAGTGGTATCCGGACGTTCAGCAGGACGTAATGGAGGCGGCGACGGCGTTTTTCCTCGCCTATCTCACAGGCGATGATGAGGCGCGCGCCTTCATGGACGGAGCCGGCTTCATCGCCGCTTTCGATCCGTTGGCCGAAGTCGACCGGCGCAATCTTTCAGCGCCTTAAGGGGGGAAGGCATAATGCGATTATCAACCGTCATTGCGGCGGGCGCGGCGTTCGTCGTCGCCGGCGTCGCGGGCGCGGCCACGGCCTGGATCGGAACTGGGCCGGGCGGCTGGGTTCCCAACGCCATCCGCATCAACGCCTGGACGACGAGCACCGTCATCGGTTCGCAATCCGCTGATGCGTGGACGCGCGCTTATGTCTCCCGCATCGGTCTCTTGGGTCTGCCGCGATCTGAGTCGGCCTATTATTCCGCCTATGTAGATGACAGCGGACAACCGCTCGAAACCACGGCGAGTTATGAAATCCGCGGCGTGATGCCGGAGGGGCCGCAATGGTGGAGCGTCACCGCTTATGGTCCGGACAGCTTTCTCATGGACGTGCCGAACGACCATTTCTCCGTCAGCTCGGCCACCGAAGGCGTCGATGACGGCCGCATCGTCGTTTCCGCGGAACGACCGTCCGACGGCGCGCCATGGGTGGAGCTGACAGGCGATCAGACCTTCTCGCTGACGCTGCGATTTTATCGTCATCCCAATTGGACGGACGAGGAACTTCGAAATCTCGACCTGCCGCAACTCGTCAGGGTGTCGCCATGAGAGTGATCGTCATCATCATCGCTGCCGCCGTCGGCTTCGGCGCCGGCTATTTCTTCACGCTCAACCAGATTCCGCGCCTCATCATGGCCGGCACGATGGAGCGCACCGCCGGGCTCGCGGGCGGGTGGAACCAGTTCATTCACCCGGGACTTCGCGATGAAACGTCGACCCGCGTGGTCCGCCCGTCACCCGATCTCGTTTATTCCGCTTGCGTCATCGATCTCTCGGACGGGCCAATTCGGATAACCTCCCCAATGCCGGATCGGTATTGGTCGTTGTCGTTTTTTGATGCGAATACGGACGTACCCGATATTGCGCAGCGAGAGGAGTTCGACGACGTCGCGGAAGTCATCATCGCAACCCGAGCGCAAGCCGAGTCGAATGACTTTGACGGCGTAAGGACGATAATCTCGCCAACATCGCGAGGGGTTGCGCTGACGCGGATGTTCACGCCCGACCGTTCGGAATATCCGCGTCTGCGGGAGACCATTCAAACGGCGGCGACCTGCGGCCCGCTCAACCCAGCACCTTGAACGCGGCTTTGAGCGAGTCCTGATAGACTTGGTGGGCGAGCGACACGGCTTCTTCGTCGTCGCCCGCCTCTATCGCGTCGACCATGCCCGACCATTTCCGCGTGGCCGTCTCGCGCAATTCGAGCGTTGTAAAGCCGAGCGGACCGAAAATGTCCGGCGCGCCGAGTCGGATGTCGGCGACCAGCGATTCAAAGCGCGCGCTGGCTGAAACATTAAAGATGTCGACGCCGAGCCGCACGGTCTCCTTGTAAAAAGACCGCGCACTGAATTCCATGTCGCAAAGCTCGTGCAGCCTGGCGACCCGCTCGCGGAACTTGGCGATCATGTCGGGCGTCGTCTTGCCGACCGCCTTGCGCACGCCCAGACCAAACAGGACCGAGCTGATTTCGACCGTTTCGAGCGCCTCTTCGTCCGTCAGCGAGGCGACCGAGGCGCCGCGCATCGGCTCGATGCGCACAAGCGCTTTGGCTTCCAGAATGCGCAGCGCCTCGCGCACAGGTCCGCGCGACACGCCGAAGCGCTCGGCCAGCTCCTGCTCGCGCAGCCTGTCGCCGGGACGGAAGACGCGCGTGCGAATAAGCTCGACCAGCTCTTCGACAACCGTCTCAGAGCTGACGCGCCGTCGTTCCGCGCCCTTTGTCGATGCAGCTTCGGCGGACAGCGCGTCCTCCTTCGTCTCGCCCATATTCCGTCTCCGAGTTACGCGGCGATACGCCGATTGAGCAAGGCCTGCAATATTGCAGACAAGATTGTAGACAATTCTAAGCGCAAAGCGTAGGGTTTTTGCACTCAAGCCCGGACGCGTTCGGTTCATCAAAAGCGCGCCGCTGATGAGGGGGGAAACATGAAGTCGTATTTATTGTCCGCCGCCTGCACGGCGGCGCTGCTCACCG
>JAUIEH010000149.1 GCA_030428405.1 Alphaproteobacteria bacterium | reverse complement strand
ACGGCCCGCCGAAATGACGCGCGCTTTGCTTACGCCCGGCGCGCTCATGCTCGCCGCGTTCATCGCGTGGACGTCGCTGTCGGCCTCGTGGTCGCCGGGCGATAATCTCGACAATGTCGTCAAGCTGGTCGCCGGCGTGCCGCTTTATGCGGCCTTCGCCGTCTATGCCGGTCAGGCGCAAGGACGCACGCTGAACATATTGCGCGCCGGCTTCGTCTTCGCCGGCCTTGGCGCAGCCGTGATGCTCGGCTTCGAGATGGCGACGGGCGGCGCTCTCACAGCCGCGCATCGCGATCCGGGCACCCCGCGCGAGGTGATATGGCTTAGCCTCGGTCATGGCGCTTCAACGCTCGTCGTGTGCCTGCCGGCCTTTGTCGCGCTCGTCTGGCCTGGAGGCGCGACGGCGCGCCTGACGGCGGCGGCGATGACGGTCATGGCGGCGATCAGCGCTATGTTTCTCGGCATCTCTGCAAATGTGCTGGCCGCCGTTTGCGGCGCTGCCGCAGCCCTCTTCGCCTGGCAGGCGCCGCGCACGACCTTGCGCGCGGTCGGCTGGGGCGGGGCGGGCATGATCGTCTTTTCGCCGGTGATGGCGTTGGGCGCCTCGATGCCGGAAGCGATGCGCTCGTCTTTGCCATTGTCCTGGGAGATGCGTCTGGACATCTGGCGCTTCACCGCGGGCAAGATTCTGGAAGCGCCGCTCTTTGGCCACGGCTTTGACGCCTCGCGCGACATTCACGACACGCTGGAGCTGCGCGGTCTGGAATTCGCCGCCATCCCTCTGCATCCGCACAATATCGGTCTACATGTCTGGCTGGAGACCGGCCTGGTCGGCGTCGCGCTCATCGCAATTGCTATTATTGCGTGCACGGAGCGGGTGGTGCGCTCCGCACAGCTGACGCAGCGCCAGGCCGTCGCCGCGGCGGGCTGCACCGCCGCCGTGCTCGGCGTCGGCGCGGTCAGCTACGGCATGTGGCAGGAATGGTGGCTCGCCTCGGTGTTCATGGCGGTGGGCGGGTGCTTGCTGGTCAGCCGGCCGGGTCTGCGTCCCGCGCCATGAGCGTTCAGGGCGCAGCCGAGATTCCCAACCCACCTGCAGCGCGCCTCGCCGCCATCGTGGTGAGCTACCGCACGGGCGAGGCGCTGTTTGACTGCCTCGCCTCGCTCACGGCGAATGAGAGCGTCTGCGAAATCATCCTCGTCGATAACGGCAATCCGCCCGAACATCTTGCCCGCGCCGAAGAGATGCTGGCGGCTTGCGCGGACACGCGGATTATTTCCGGACACGGAAATGTCGGCTTCGCGAAAGGCTGCAATTTCGGCGCGCGCGCGGCGAAAGCCGAACATCTCTTGTTCCTGAACCCCGACGCTGCGCTGCAGCCGGGCGCGCTCACAACGCTCTCAGCGGCGGAGCCGGGCCGGGCGCATCCCTTGATCCTGGGCGGACGGGTGCTCGGCCCTGACGGCGTTGAGCAGCGCGGCGCGCGGCGCGGCGAGTTCACGATGTGGTCGAGTTTCGTCGCCCTGTTCGGCCTGCACCGGCTCTCAGGCGGTCGCGGCGGCTTGCGCAACGTCAATCAGACGGGCGAGCCATTGCCGGAGGGGCCCGTCGCGGTCGGCGCCGTCTCGGGCGCCTTCATGATGATGAGCCGCGCGGATTTCGACGCGCTCTCAGGCTTTGACGAGGGCTATTTCATCCATGTCGAGGATGTCGATATCTGCCGGCGCGCGCGGGAGGCGGGCGGCGAAGTCATCTTCGTTCCGGATGCGGAAGTTCGTCACATAGGCGCGACCAGCGGCGTCTCGTCCATGACCGTCGCCTGGCACAAGGGCAAGAGCTTTGCGCGCTATTTCAGGAAATTCGCCCGCTCGCCGGTCGAGCGCGCCTGCGCCTTCGCGCTAAGCCCCGCCATCATCGCCGCAGCCCTTGCCCATGGCGCTGCGCGGCGCTTATTCCGCCGCTGATTTCTCCGGGTTCGGAAAGCCGCCCGCTTTCGACAGCATCGAGGCGACGGAATGCTCGAGCGCTGTTTCGAGCCATTGCGCGGTGTCGATCAGCTTGGCGAGGTCGAGGCCTGTCTCCACGCCGGCGCGGTCGAGCATATAGACGACATCTTCCGTCGCGACATTGCCGGTGGCGGCGGGCGCAAAGGGACATCCGCCAATGCCGCCGCAGCTTGCATCGATGACGTCGACGCCGGCTTCAACGGCGGCATAGATATTGGCGAGCGCGGTGTTGCGCGTGTTGTGAAAGTGCAGGCGCAGCGTCACGTCAGCTGCGGCCTCGCGTACGGCGTCGATGCGCGCGCGCACGTCCCAGGGGTCGGCCACGCCGATCGTATCGCCGAGGGCGACCTCCATGCAGCCGGCCGCTTGTGCGCGCGCCGCCAGCGCCGCCACGCGGGCCTTGTCGACCTCGCCGTCAAACGGATCGCCGAACGCAACGGAGATAGTGGCGGAAAGGGGCACGCCCGCCTCATGGGCGAGCGGAGCGATTTCCTCAAGGCGTTCGGCGGATTGTTCCGGCGTGGCGTTCTGATTGGCCTTGCCGAAGCCCTCGCTCGCGACGAGCACGAAGTTGATTTCATCGCAGCCGGAGTCGATGGCGCGGCGCACGCCCTTTTCGTTCAGTGCAAGGCCGATATAGGTGACGCCCTCATCGCGCGCGACGCGTTGCATCACCTCGGCGGAATCCGCCATGGCGGGCACGAGCGAGGGGTTGACGAAGGAGGCGACCTCCATGCGACGCACGCCTGCGTCGACGAGCTTGGCGATGAAGGTCATCTTGGCGTCGGTCGACAGGCGCGCGGGATCGTTTTGCAGGCCGTCGCGCAGCCCGACTTCCACGATCTCGATTTTCGCCGGCTTCATTCCGTCTGACCTTGAATCCTCAAATGGGCGTCGCGACCGCGGCCGCGCCGTACGGTTCTATATATGATCAAGCGAACCGGTTCGCCCGTCGAGTAGTTCAGCCCCTCGATCACGCGCCCGCCGGTGACGACCGCTTCCGCGCCAAGCGCGGCGAGGGCTTCTTCAAAGGCCTCGCGCTGGCCTTCCTCAACGACGGCGGCGCGTCCGGCCTCGGCGGCCATGATGGCGGCGGCCTCATCAGCGGTCTCGGCGAGCACGGTGTCGGTTTCGGTCTCAAACACCAGGCTTTGTTCGCGATAGCCGAGCGTGACGAGCGGGCGGCGCACGCCGCTGGAAAGGCGCGGATGCAGGGCGAGCGCCTGAAGTTCTTCCGATACGCGCTGGCTGATGAACAAGGCGTCCAGGCGCGGCGCGACATAGCCGAGCAGCGTCCAGTGCAGCGCGATCCCGGCGAGACAGGCGAAGGCGAGCTTGGCGGCGGTGGCGCGCCAGAGAATGAAGGGCGCCAGCAGCAGCGCGCCGCTCAAAATGGCGATGGCGATCTGTTCGGGCCGGCCGAGCGCCTCAATGGCGGCGAGCGCCATGTCGCCGTCCGGTTCCTGCCCCGAGGCGACGATCATGTCGGCGATGGCGGGCAGGATCAGCGTCACGCAGGCCAACACCGCGCCGATGGCGGCGAACAGGACCGTGGACAGAAGATGGCCGCCGACCAGCGCGCGGCGCTCGCTCAACGCGGCGAAGGCGGCGCCCGCCATCAGCGCGAGCGCGGGGTAGAGCGGCAAGGGGTAATGCACGAGCTTGGTCGGCATCAGCTCGAACACGAGCCAGGCCGGCGCGGCCCAGGCGAACAAGAAGCGCAGGCCCGGGCGCGCAGGGTCGTCCTCTTCGCCCGGCGCGCCGAGCGCGCGAAAGGCGAGAAACAGGCCCGGCACCAGAAACAGCGTGCCCGGCCAGAACAGGATCGGCAAAAGCGCGAGATGCGTGCCCGGCGGCGCGCCGTGGCTCTCATGTCCGCCTGCGAGCTTGGGGAACAAATCCCCGCTCAAGGCTTCGGTCAGAAAGGCGCCGTCGGTCGCCGTCTGTATCGCCCAGACCCAGGGCGCCACGATCGCGATCGCTGCGATAGGCCCGAGCGGATAAAGCAGACGCAACAGCCAGCCGCCGCGCCGGTCGAGCAGGACCAGCGTGATGATGGCGAGGCCCGCGACCATCGGCGCGATCGGTCCTTTGATGAGGATCGCTGCGCCGAGCGCGGCCCAGAAAACGAAAGACGGTCCCGCCCTGCCGCCGCGATAAACGCGCGCAAGCGCAGCCATGGACAAGGCTGTCAGCCCGACCAGCATGGCGTCGGTCTTGGCGATGCCGGCCTCGACGCCGAGCAGAAGCGACACGGCCAGCAGCGCTGCGCCGGCGAAGGCCGCGCGCCGTCCCAGCAAGGTCACGCCCGCCCAATAAGTGGCGAACACCGCAATCAGCGCGCCCAGAACGGAGGGCAGGCGATAGGCCCAGATTTCATGGTCGGCCACGTCGGAGAACAGCGTGACCGCGGCGACCTGCATCCAATGAATGCCGACGGGCTTTTTGTTGCGCGGCTCGTCCTGGACGTTGATCTGGACGTAGTCGCCCGTCTCCATCATCTGGAGACTGGCCTGGGCGAAGCGGGCTTCGTCACGGTCGAGAACAGGCAGCGTGAAAACCCCGGGCAGGGCAGCCGCCAGGGTCAACGCGACAAGCGCGATTATGCTGCTTAGACGATTTGGCATACGCCCGCCGCGCCGTCTCCCCACCCCAGCAGGGAACCTAGCCGAAACAGGCCCGGTACGTGCAGGAAAAAAAACACTGTTTCCGCCGCCGGTTCCCGCTATCACTCGCGCCGACCGGTCAAAGCGCGCGTGCGGAAAAGAGCAGAAGGAAGCGATGTGTCTGTGACGGATGGCGGATTAGAGCTCAGCGTTGTCGTGCCCGTTTTCGACGAGTCCGAAAACGTTCGCGGACTGGTTGAAGAAATCGCCGCCGCACTTCAGGGCCGCGCCTATGAAATGGTGTTCGTCGACGACGCCAGCCGCGACGACACGCGCGCTCAGCTCAGCGCGCTGAAACAGACCCATCCCGAGCTGCGCGTCCTCTCGCACGAAAAAAACGCCGGCCAGAGCCGGTCGGTGCGCTCCGGCGTGCAGGCAGCGCGCGCGCCTGTCGTTGCGACGCTCGACGGCGATGGCCAGAACGATCCCGCCGACATCCCGGCGCTGTTCGCTCAGCTCACCCGGCCCGACGCACATGAACGCCTCGCCATGGTCGGCGGACGCCGCGCCAAGCGTCAGGATTCAGCGTGGAAGCGGGCGGGCTCGCGCTTCGGCAACGGCGTGCGCAAATGGCTTCTCAAGGACCGCGCCGACGACACGGGCTGCGGGCTGAAAACGTTTCGCCGCGAAGCGTTTTTGCTGCTTCCGTACTTTGACCATATGCACAGATTTCTGCCGGCGCTGATGCTGCGCGAGGGCTATGAAATCGAATTCTGCGACGTCAATCACCGCCCGCGCGCGCATGGCAGTTCGAAATATACCAATTTCGGCAGGCTCAAAGCGTCGTTGGCGGATTTGCGCGGCGTGATGTGGCTGAATTCGCGCGCGCGCCTGCCCGGCGAAGTCCGGGAGTTCTAAACCGCGCGCCGAAAGTCTAAGCTCCACGCGGGGATTCGGAGGCCAGAATGGTTTTCGCCTGGGGCGTCGCAGAGCAGCAACGCAGAAACCAGCAACGCAGAAGAAGGGGCGGACGCCAAGAGCGCCGCTCCAGCGGGGGACTCATGAGCATGTTCACCTTTTTCCCGCTGCTTGCGATTCCGGTTGTTTTTTACAACGTGATCGTAGGCGTGGGCTCGATTTTCGGCGGCGGCGAGGGCGGTGAGACCGCTGCCGCTGCGAGCGCGGGGCTGAACCGTTTCGCCGATGAGCGCTTCACCGTGCACATGCCGACCGGCGGCGAGTGGGTGGTGACCTCCGGCGACATTTTGCTGACGGTCGCGCTCGTTCTTTTGTTCGTCGAGCTGTTGAAGTCGACGAGCACGGGGCGCAGCGCCATCGCCAATCACGCTTTGTCGCTGGTCTTGTTCATCGTCTGCCTGATCGAATTCCTGCTCTGGCCGCCCTTCGCGACCTCGGTGTTCTTCCTGATCACCGTGATGACGCTGCTGGACGTGCTGGCGGGCTTCATCGTCACCATCGTGACGGCGCGCCGCGACATCGCGGTCGGTCAGGACTTCAACTGACGGAAAAATCTGACGCTTGCTCGTCCGGCTTCGCGCCGGGCGGGCGCGCGCTTACAGAAACAGCACGAACATCGACGCCAGAATGGCGAGGTCGATGAGCCGGCCGATCATGCGCGCGCATCCATTTGCGGGCGCATTCGGCGGGTCGAGAGCGCGGCCGCCTCGGCGTAGGCTTTGCGCCATTCAGCTTTGACGCACTCATCCGCGCGCAGACCGCGGGGCGCCGCAATTTCGACTGCGACCGCGCGCCAGGCGTTAGTGGCGAAAACACCTGTCGCGCGCGCGCGCGGCTCGGGCGCGGACTCGCGAGCGCGCTTTTCAGGCTGAGGGGACTGTGTGAGCGCGAGCGCATTTTGCTCGGCGCGCGCCGCCGGGCGCACCCGGCGCCAGGCCGAAACGTCACCAAGTCTTGAATTGGCTCGCACAGCGTTCATACGGCCTTAACCGCAAGAACCGCGCCGCGCTGGTCATATTGCGTTAACCCCGCCCGGGCGCCGGAGCGCGGGCGGGGTTATCAATCGCTTCAACCCTCGGAGGGTTTGGCGGAGTCTTCCTGGCGCGACATCTGGTCGAGCCGCTGCTGCATGGTTTCGAGCTGGCGGCGCATTTCCTCCAGCTTGGCGTCTTCGTCGGGCGCCTCTGCTGAAGGCTTGGATGCGTCGCTGCGCGGCGC
>JAUIEH010000148.1 GCA_030428405.1 Alphaproteobacteria bacterium | reverse complement strand
CTCTGTTATCCGCTATGCGCGACCGCGCCGCCGATATCGCCGTGATGCGCGTAATGGGCGCGAGCCGGACGCGCGTGTTCGCGCAGGTGCTCGCGGAAGGGTTGATCACCGCTGCTATTGGAACGCTCGCGGGCCTTGTCATCGGTCATTTCGGCGTCGAACTATTCGCCAGGACCGCGCCACAGGCGCGCGACGCCGCCATCACCGGTTTTCTCGTTCTCCCCGAAGAGGCCGGAATTGCAGCCGTCGCGCTCGCCCTTGGCGCTCTGGGCGCGGTCCTACCGGCCGCCATTGCTTACCGGATCGATATCGTCAGGACGTTGTCGCAATGAAAAATTGTCTGATCGCCTTCATAGCAGCGGCGCTAGCCTGGTCCGCGCCGGCCCTGGCGCAAGAACCCGCGCCCGGCGGCGGTGCGCCGCATGTCGTCTGGGAGCCTGCGCCGACGCCGGAAGGCGCGACCAGCTGGGAGTTGTTTCAGTCGACCCGGGAGATCGAAGAAGAGCGCGATGACGGGCTGTATATTCTGCCGGGATATCCTGACGCACTGGTCGCGCTCGACGGCGAGACCGTGCGCGTCAACGGCTATATGATGCCGCTGCAGAACGCCGAGCGTCAGACCTATTTCGTGCTGATGGCGTTTCCGCCGGATTGTCCGTTCTGCATGACGGCGGGACCGGCCAATCTGATTGAGGTGCGCGCCGAGCCGGGCATCGCGCATTCCTATGAGGCGATGGTCATCGAGGGCCGGCTTGAGCTTCTCTACGAAGATGAAAGCGGTCTGTTCTTCAGGCTTGCAGACGCCCGCCGCATCGATGATTAGCCGCTGGGCCGCTTAATCATCCGTCTGCGGCAGGCCGTCGGCGATGTCGTAATAATCGCCCTTATGCGCGACGTAGATATGCTCTTCCAGGCGCGCGCCCGTCGGCGCGTCAAAGGCGCCCATGGCGATGCTGGTCGACGGCCGGCCGTCCGGCTTCCAGAACAGGTAAGATCCGCAATGCGCGCAAAATCCGCGGCCGATGGACGGGCTCGCGCGATACCAGCGCACATTGGCTTCGCCGCGAATGGTCAAGCGCTCGTCGGGCACGCGCGCGGACGCCCAGACATGGCCTGATTGCTTGCGGCATTGCGAGCAATGACACGCCGAGGCGGGGCCCAGCTCGCCCTCCACCTCAATGCGCACCGCGCCGCACAGGCACGAACCCTTGACCATCTCAACCTCATTGTTCGTTTACGCAGCGTCGAGCCTAGAAAAACAGCCGCGGCGCGACGAACGCCATAAAGGCGCCAAAGAGAAACGCCGCGACTGCGATCCAGTAAATCACGCCGCCCGCCAGCCGCAAACGCGCACATGCCCGCGCCATCGCCGGGTCAGCCGGACAGGGCGCGTTGCGCGACGCCCAGCGCATATAGCCGGCCGCCACAAGAAGGACAGCCGCGCCGCCGAACAGCCATGCTTTGTGCTCGGACAAAGTTACGAGCCAAGGCGCGGCCGAGACCAGCCCCGCCATGGTCGCGCCCATGCCCAGCATGATCAGCGTGGCCGGCAATGCGCAGCACAAGAGCGTCGAAAGGCTCGTGAACAGGGCCAGCGTCGGCGCGCCGGTCCAGCGAAGCGTCTCGCGCATGCTCAGACCTCCGGACGGTGAATGGCGACGACGTCATAGCCGGCGTCATTGATGAGGCCAGTCAGGGTTTCGTCGTCGATCTCGCCGTCGTCTTCCATGTCGATCGTCACGATGCGCGCGTCGAGGTCGACATTGATCTCTGCGATCTCGGCGCGGCGCGTGAGCACGCGATTGAGCGCCTGGGCGCAGAAATCGCAGACGAGGCCATTGACCTGCACTTGCAGCGTGCCCGGCGCAACGACGGCGATTGCGCCGTCCTCTGCGACAATGGCGGCGGCCTCCTCAATGTCGGCGTCGTGCTCATGGGCATGCGCGGCGTCATGTTCGTGTTCGTCGCCATGGCTCATGTCATGTGCTTCGTGTTCGGCGTCGGCCTCATGATGGTCGGCGAAGGCGGGCGCCGCTGAAAAGGCGAGGGCGGCGGAGAAAAGCGCGGTGCGGATGAAGTTCATGTGATCGTTCCTCTCAGAAACGGATGATCCAGTTGAAGAGCCCCTCTCCGCGATCGGTCACGCCGACCTCCCAGAGATGGGTTCCATAGAAAAAACGAGCAAGCGGTGTAAGGACGAGTTCGTCGTCGGCGTCCGGGCGATGCGTGGCTTGCAGCATCAGCCAGGTGTGAATGCCGCCGAACTCAGCGACATAGGGCGCAACGCCCACGCGGGCGCGATATTGCGTGCTGTCGCCGAAATCGCCTGCGTCCCAATAAACGGCGTCGGCGGACAAAAACCACCGCCGCGTCTCCCAGTCGGCGGCGATCTCCACCATGCCGCCGAGGTCGAGATCGTCGAGCGGCCGGGCTTCAGAGCCGACGCCGCCAAGCGCGCCCTTAATGTAGAAATTCGCCTGACTGCCCGGATTGTTCCAGCGCCGGACGAGGCGATTGATCTGGGCGCCCGTGAACACCCAGTCGGCGTCGCGCGCCCAGTTCTCCCGCCAGCCAATGCTCCAATCCGCTGACGGAGAATAATGTACGAGCGATGAGGACATCGCATCGTCATTCATCACCATGACGGTCCAGCCGCCCGGATAAGACACCGGCCGCGCCGCAGCTTGCGGGGCGGCTGTCAGCACAGCCAGCGTCAGCGACGCGGCCGCCGCTGCGCAAATCTTTCGAAACATGAGAACGCCTCAGTTCGCGTTGCATGATCTGCGCGCCTCATTGAGACGCGCGCGGGTGCTCTACGCGAAGCGTTTGGGCGGCGGCGGATCGAGTGCGGGCGCGCGTCCGGCGACCTGCAAGTCTGCGCCGAAGCTGGCGGCGATGCGGTCGCCGTCGATCGGCGCGCTGAGGGCGGAGCCTGCGCCGAGCGTCACGGTGCGCATGGCGCAATACATGGCGCAATCGCAGGAATGCTGATCCTCGCCGGCAGGCGGCGCCGCAGGCTCAACGGGCGCTGGGTCATGACACGGCATGGCGTGGTCGCCAGCCATGGCCATCGCCTCATGATCGCTGGCGGTTTGCGCGTCGTGGCTCATATGGGTTGCATGACCGCCAGCCTCGACGCCGGCGATCGGGCACAGCGCCGCCTGCGCTGGCGCAAAGGCTCCGACGACGGCGATGAGCAAAGCGAGAGTGACGCTCAGTGCGCGCATGCCGGCAATCTAGCGCGCCTCTGCAAAGATGCGATGCAAATTCTCGTGACCGCTTGATTCTCAACGCTGTAGGCGTATAACGCGCGGTCTTTCAGCGGTTTCCGGGCGTCGGCATGCCTTGGAGGCCCCAAACGCCGGGACGGGTCTTCGCCGTCCCACACAAGGAGAGCGAAATGCCGAAACTGAAGACCAAGTCGAGCGCCAAGAAGCGCTTCAAGATCTCCGGCACGGGCAAGGTTTTATCCGGTCCCGCCGGCAAGCGTCACGGCATGATCAAGCGCACCAAGAAGCAAATCCGCCAAAAGCGCGGCATGAGCGTCATGGCCGAGCCCGATCAGCGCATCGTGAAAAGCTACATGCCCTACGACCGCTGAGCGGTAGGGGCCTTTTCACACTCAACGCATCTTGAAGATTTAGGAGCTTCCAGCCATGGCTCGCATCAAGCGGGGCGTGACCTCTCACGCCCGTCACAAAAAAGTTCTCAAGCTCGCCAAGGGTTTCCGCGGCCGGCGCAAGAACACGATCCGCACCGCGATGGCGGCGACGGACAAGTCCTCGCAGAACGCTTACAAGGACCGCCGCCGCAAGAAGCGCGTGTTCCGCTCGCTCTGGATTCAGCGCATCAACGCCGGCGCGCGCCAGCACGGCCTGACTTATGGCCGCCTGATGGACGGCCTGAAAAAGGCGGAGATCGACGTCGACCGCAAAGTCCTCGCCGACCTCGCCGCGCAAGAGCCTGCAGCGTTTGAAGCCCTGGTCAGCAAAGCCAAAGCGGCGCTGGGCTAGGCCATGACTCCCTCTCAGCCTCCCCCTGCAAGGGGGAGATTGAGGCTGGGGTCGCTCAGAGCAGAGTTCGTCAGGCGCTCGCCATCAGCCCGGCGCGTCTTCGGCGGGCTCGTCCGGGACTTCACGCGTCACCGCACGCGCGCGCTGCATCAAGGGCGCACAGGGCGCATCTTCCGCCAGGCCGGGTTCGATGAAGGGCAGGGCGGCGAGGCCGGCCGTCAGGCCGCCGAGCAAGGCGGCGGCGCCGATCTGCAGCGTCGCTTCGCCAAGCGGTACGTTCACGTCAGGATCGCGTAGCGTGCCGCCGACGCTGGCGCCGCCCAAAAGTGCGCCCCAGGAGAAATCCTGCGCGTCAGTCTCGACCTCCAGGTCGAGTTCTTCCGTTTCAAGATTAATGTCGCCATTGATGCGTGTGACGCTGTCTTCGGTGTCGATTACGGCGGGGTTCAGGCGCGCGCGACCATTCGCGAAAGTCATTCGCGCCACAGCGCATTGCGCCGGCCGGAAGTCTTGAGCGCCGTCGCCGTTATTTAGCGACAGCGTGAAGATTTCGCCGAGATCAAGTCCGGCGGCTTCCTCGGCGACCGCGCGCAATTCGGCGCTTGTCGACCACATCGCCGCCTCGCCGGTCAGGCTGGCGAAGGCTTGGCGCGTGCGCGCGCCCTGAAAGGCGAGGTCGAACTCGGCGGTCAGGTCGCCGCGCAGAAGCCGGCCGCCGGCGAGCTGCTCGAGATCGAATTCACTCAGCGCGCCCGTCAATGTTCCGTGCACGTTAGTCCGGTCCTGTGCGTCAATGACGAGCTCGGATTCAAGCCGGCCCTGCGGCGCTGCGAAAATCAGAGGATCGATGCGCAGCACGGCGTTGTCGAGGCGCACGCGCATCTCGACGGCGTCCAGCGGGACGGGACCTGCACGCACGGTTTCGGCCTGAAAGCTGACGTCGGCGTCGACGGCGGTGAGGCGGCTAACGTCAAGCGCTGTCTCCGGAATGGCGCGGTTTGCGTCCGCACGGTAGCGCGCAGCGATTTCTTCCTGGCGCTGATTGGGCGCGCCGTCTTCGACGTCCGAAGGCGCACCGATGATGACGCCGAGATCGTCGAAATCGAGTGAGCCGGACGTTAAATCGGCGCGCATGAAGGGCCGCTCGCCGGCAAAATCGACATTGATTGATCCGGAGAGATCACTGTCGCCGACCTCGCCTGCGAACGGACCAAAGCGCCAGGTCTCGCCGGTGCGCGCGAGCGCGCCTTCCAGCGCGTAGCGAGGCGTGTCGGGCGCGGCGAAGCCGAGCAGGGCGGCGAGCACGGCGAAGTTTTCGCCCTCCAGCCGGATATCGCCTTCAAAGCCTGCGAGCGAAAGACCGCCCGCGCGTCCCGAAATTGAAAGGACCGCATCGCCGCCTTCGGCCTGCATCTCCAGATCGCCGGAATCAATGTCGCCCTGAGCGCTTGTAATCACGATGACCTGCGGCGCGCGCTCGGGTCTGTGGATGTCGAGGCGGATGCGCTGCAGATCGACGATGGCGATTTCCGACAAGATGCCGGGCGGCTGTGAGCTGCGGCTGGGACCAAGTTCCAAAAGCAGCGCGCCGTCAGAGGCTCCAAGCCGCGTGATGAGCGCGATGCCCGGCAGGACGCCAAACAGGTTGAGACGGGCGTCCATGCTTTCGATATGGCCGCCGCCTTCTATTTCGACATTGCGGATATGGGCGACGGGCCAGGGGTCGTAGCTGAGCCAGGCGCGCTCGATTTCGGCCGTAGAACGCCCCGCCATCAGGCTCCGAGCGACCGGCGTAGCGATCGAGCTTTGCGTGAGCGCTGCGCCGATGAGCGCGAGCGCTCCGAGGATGATGATGAAGAATGCCGCGATGCGCCCGAGAATGCCCAAGAGGTACGCTCCTGCCTGCAGTGACCGGGGTCCGAGTGCGGCGCAAGGCGCGCATCCCCTTTGCAGACAACGACGCGCGTCGGAAAATGTTCCGGAAAACAAGCGGCTGGCTATGGCGGCGGGCGCCGTTGCGCAGTATTTCGTGGCGAAACAGGGCGTTTTCGGGCATGAATTCCTCATGACCCTCGCAGCGGGCCATATGCGTTGGCGCTTTGCGCAGCGATTTACCGGCCCGGCGGCCTGAACGCCGTCGGGACGATCAACCGCGCCCGCGCCACTGGTTCTTTCGGCGCGCGCGCTTTAAACCGCTGACGCTGCACAATATTGAGAAATCGCCATGACTGATGCTGTCGCCCTCGACGACGAGGGTCTCGCCGCGCTTGCTGCGGAGGCCGAAGCCGCCATCGACGAAGCCGCCGATGAACGCGCGCTCGATGAGGCGCGCATTGCGTTTCTCGGCAAGAAGGGGCGGGTCAGCCTCCTGATGCGCGAGCTTGGCCGGATGGACGCCGAGCAGCGCAAGACGGTCGGCGCACGGCTCAATGAGTTGAAGGACGCGCTCAATGGGCGCGTGAGCGAGCGCAAATCGGCGCTGGAGAACGCAGCGCTCGACGCCCGACTTGCGACCGAAAAGCTCGATGTCAGCCTGCCTGTGCGGCCGCAAGGCGCCGGCGCCATCCACCCGGTGAGCCAGGTCTTCGACGAACTGCTCGCCGTCTTCGCCGAAATGGGCTTCGCGCTGGCGGAAGGCCCCGACATCGAGGCCGACTGGTATAATTTCACGGCGCTGAACTTTCCGCCGGGTCATCCCGCGCGCGAGCTGCACGACACTTTCTTCCTCGAAGCCGAGGACGAAAAAGAACATCTGCCTTACGTCCTGCGCACGCATACGAGCCCGGTGCAGATCCGCA
>JAUIEH010000147.1 GCA_030428405.1 Alphaproteobacteria bacterium | reverse complement strand
GCATCGCTGCAATCCAGTCCTCCGGCCGCTCTATGGCTGCGCCGATCCGCTCCGACAGCCACTCTCGCTGAGCGAGCGGCAATTCTTCGAGGCCGCCGAACGACATGTTCATGTCGGCGCCGGTCGCCTCAGCCGCCGCACGGCAATCAGGTGAGATAGGCTCTTCAGGAATCAGCCCCGCACGCACGGCGCATTGGCCGGCGCGGCGTCGATTTTCAGCTTGCAGCTCCGCGGCGGCTTCATCAGCTGTCTCAATGTCGGTCTCCGCGCTTTCAAGCCGCGCGCGCGCCGCTTCCAATCCCGCCACAACGCCTTCCGGCGCGTCGCCGTCCGCGCGCAGCTCCTCCAGCGCGCGATCAATATCCGCGCTGGCTTCGACGACTTGTTGCTCGTCGATGACATTGGCGTTGTCGAACCACTCGGAGGCGTCGCCTGAACGGATCGAAAAGGCGAGGAAGAAGACGATCGATGCGAAGATGAACAGGCGAAACGGCGCAACAAAACGCGCGCGCGCGCCGCGGACATAGAGCTGCGAAACCTGGCCGGGCCTCAGAAGCAGACGCGGCACGGTCCGAATGAAGCGTCCTTCGAAGGAAAAAATATCTTCAAGCGCTTCAGCGAACAGCGACCAGAAGGGACGGTGAAAATCATCCGCCAACTGACCGCAATGACCGCAATAGGCGTCGCTAAGAGCGATGCCGCAGTTCCGGCACGCATCGCCAGGCCTTACGCGGCGTGAGCGACGGCGAACGCTGGGATAGACTTTCGGCGCCGCTGCATCTGCAGCGGCGCCTTCGACCGCGGCGCCCACGACGCCTTCAAGCGCGGATTCGTCGATCATCTTCCCGTCGCACTCGCCTTACGCCGTCCATTCATTCGGTTTCGTTCTGGTCGGCGAAGCACAAATAGCGCGTCCGATTGATCCGCACGGCGTTTTCTCGCCAGCCGGTCACGCGCGGATTGACCAGCGATTTGTTGACCTGGAACCAGAGCGGCGCGATCGGCGCAGCATCGAGCAGACGCTGCTCGGCCCGCTCCAGGATTTCCGCGCGCGCCTCCATGTCGAGTTCATTATTGGCCTCGGCCATGAGCGCGTCATACTCGGGATCGTTGAAGTCCGGATAGTTCATGTTCCCCGTCGAACTCAGGAACAGATAGAGATAGTTCTGCGCATCATTGTAGTCGGCCACCCAGCCGGCATCGCCGATCTGGTAGTTGCGCGAGCGCAGATTGTCGTAGTGGATCTGCGTTTCGATGCCGGCGATATCCGGGTTCACCCAGTCGGCGATTTCACGCCAGTCGTTCTGCAAAACGGGCGCGATGCGCGGATTGTCCGCTGTGTTGCGGTGTGAGTATTCAAATCGCAGCGGATTGCTCGGGCCATAGCCGGCCTCTTCCAGCAATCTGCGCGCCTCCACTCTGCGCTCGTCGATCGGCATGTCGGCCCATGACACCTGCGCTTCGCCGCCGTAATTCGCGATGCCCGGCGGCACCAGCGACGCCGCCGCGATCTGACCTGCCTGCAAGATTTCGCTGACGATGAATTCATTATCGATCGCCATGGCGAGCGCCTGGCGAACGCGGATGTCGTCGAAGGGCGGCTGATTGGTGTTAAACGTCAGATAGACGGTCGAAAGCGCCGGATGAACCTGGACGAATTCCGGAATTTCCTGACGGAAGAATTCGATCCGCTGGCCGGGAAACTCATTATTGAGATCGAGTTCGCCGTTGCGCACGCGGCGCTCTGCGGTGTTGGGATCATTGGTCGGATAATAATAGACCTCGTCGATGCAGACGTCGTCGTTGTCGAAGAAGCGCTCATTGCGCACGACGTGAACGAAGTCGTTGGTGCGCCATTCGGTCAGACGATACGGGCCGTTGACCTGAATATTATCGGGCTGGACCCAGGCGTCGCCGAATTGCGCGACGACATGCGCCGGCACCGGAAACGAGGTGTAGTGGGTCAGCAGGCCCGGCAGGTACGGCGCAGGATGCGCGAGCCTGATCTCAAGCGTTTCGTCGTCGATGGCGCGCACGCCCAGCTCCGACGGTTCCATCTCGCCATTGTTCACGGCTTCGGCGTTTTCAATCGGATAGAGGAGCGAGGCGTACTGCGCGAGCGTCGCAGGGTCGAGAATGCGCCGCAACGCGAACACGAAATCATTCGCTGTCACCGGTTCGCCGTCCGACCAGCTCGCTTCGCGCAGGCTGAAGGTCCAGACGAGGCCGTCATCGCTGACGGTCCACTCCTCAGCCATGCCGGGGATCGGCTCGCCGACGGCGTTCTCCGTGAACAGCCCGATGAACATGTCGCCGATAATGTTGTTTTCCCAGGTGCCGTTGGCCCGATGCGGGTCCAGCGAGTACGGCTCGGCCGTGTTGCCACGGTGAAGCACGAGCGAAGCCGACTGGCTTTCGCCGCCGCCACCCGAGCCGCCGCACGCCGCGAGCGAAAGAGCCGCCGCAGAGGCGGCGCAGATGTTCAAGATCGACCGAACCATGCTTTTCAACCTCCCCTTGAGGATATGAGGCGTCCCCCGTTTAAGCCCTCTAGCATACGGCGTAACGGCGTCGACAGCGCAATAGCGGTGGTTCATGTTGCGCCCGAAACGGGCGCGGGTCGCTCGAAACGCCTCTTAGGAGTGAATTATGCGTCACCTCACGATCGCAATCGCAGCCGTCGCGCTCGGCGCGCCCGCACTCGCGCAGGACGAGTCCGCTTCGCCGCTCACCGCCGTCTATGCGTGTGCGGAGTTGACTGACGACGCAGCCCGGCTCGCTTGCTATGACGCAGCCGTCGGCAATATCCGTTCGCGCGAAGAAGCCGGCGAAGTCGCCGTCGTGGACCGCGAACAGGTGGCGCGCACGCAACGTGAAGCGTTCGGTTTCCGCGTGCCGAGCCTGTCGAGCCTGATCCCGAATTTCTCATCGGGAGATGAAGGCGGCGGCGACGGCGATGTCGACGCCATCCAGGCCGCAGTCGCCGATTATAGCTATTCCGGCTCCGGCATGCTCCGCGTTGAACTCGCCAATGGTCAGATTTGGGAGCAGATCGATCCCGAGCGCGTGCGCATTTACGGCCGCGGACCGTTCGAGGCCGAGGTGCGGCGCGCGTCCATGGGCAGCTATCAGCTCATCATCGTCGGACGCACGCGCGCCATTCGCGTCCGCCGCGTCGAATAAGAACCCGGCGAACTGCGCGGCGCCTAGCGGTCCTTCGGATCGATGGCGTCGCGCAGACCGTCGCCGATGAAGTTGAAGCACATCAGCGTCGTCATCATGGTGAGCGCCGGGAAAATCAGCGTCCACCACTGGGTCTCCATGTTGTCCGACCCGATCTTGATGAGGCGGCCGAGCGAGGTCAGCGGCTCCTGCGCGCCCAGCCCGATAAACGACAAAAAGCTCTCCGCCAGGATCACGACAGGGATCGTCAGCGTCATGTAGACGACGACCGGTCCGAGCACGTTCGGCATGATGTGTCGGCGGATGATCTGGCCGCCCGTGGCGCCGGCGGCTTCAGCGGCTTCGACGAATTCCTTGCGGCGCAGAGACAAGGTCTGGCCGCGCACGATCCGCGACATCGTCAGCCACTGCACCCCGCCAATGGCGGCGAAGACGATCAAGAGCTTTGTTAAAGGCCGACCCGTCGTCAGGTCCTGCGTAACCGCGAGGAGCAGGATCACCAGGAAGACGTATGGCAGCGAGTAAATGATGTCGACGATGCGCATCATGATCTGGTCGACGCGTCCGCCGGCATAACCTGCAATCGCGCCCCAAGTGACTCCGATGACCAGGCTGAGCACCGTGGCGACCACGCCGATCGACAAGGACACGAGAAAGCCCGCCATGACGCGTGCGACCATGTCGCGGCCCTGCTCGTCCGTGCCGAACCAGTGCCAGTGCTCCCATTGCGGCGCGATGCCGACGCGGTCGCGATAGATCTCCTGGAAATCGTTCGGCCAGAACAGCATTCCCAGAACCGAAATGACCAGCATGACGGCGAGAATGATCATGCTGACGACAGCGGCGCGATTGCGCAGCAGTCTTCGGCGGGCGTCCTCCCAGAGCGAGCGACCCTTCTTGGCGGCCGCCTGCGTCAACTCGGCGCGCGCATTATCGCTGAGCGGCGCGATGCTCATTCGAACCTCACTTTCGGATCGAGCACGGCGAGCACCAGATCGGCCAGCAGGTTCAGAAGAATGATCAAGGTCGAATAGATGATCACCACGCCCATGACGACGGTGTAGTCCCGCGTCAGCGCGCGCTCGATGAACATGCGGCCGATGCCCGGAAGCGCGAAAATCTGCTCCACCACGAGCGAGCCCGTCACCAAAGCCGCCGCAGCCGGACCGATATAGCTGACCACCGGCGGCAGCGCGGCCTGCAGCGCGTGGCGCAAAACGACGCGCCGGCCGCTGACGCCCTTAGCGCGCGCGGTGCGGATGTAATTCGAGCGCACCACCTCGATCATGCTGGCGCGCATCAGCCGCGAGATGATGGCGATCTGCGGCAGAGCGAGCGTGATCACCGGCAGGACGAAGCGCGTCAGATCGAGCCCGCCCACGCCTGGCCCCGCCGTTGGAATTGGCCGCATCTCTATCGAGGTCATGCGCTCGATAAAGGGCAATATCTCCGGATTGACGATCGTCAGGATGAAGAGCTGCAGGAGCGGGCCGACGACGAAAGGCGGAATCGAGATGCCGATCAGCGCGATCGCCATCGCCATGTAGTCGCCCGGCTTGTTCTGCCTCAGCGCAGCCGCGACGCCGAGCGCGCCGCCCACGAAAATGGCGAGGATGAGCGCGCTGACTCCGACAAGCGCGCTCGTCGGCGCGGCTTCCATGATGAGCTGGGCGACGTCCTTGTCGCGCGTCGTCATGGATGGGCCAAGGTCTCCGCGCAGGAGATCGCCCATGTAGTTGAAATACTGAAGAATGACGTGCTGATCGAGATTGTATTCCGCCAGAATGCGCTGACGGATCGCCTCCGCCATCGGGCGCTCGAGATCGAACGGATTGCCCGGCGCGGCGCGCATCATGAAAAAGGCGATCGTGATGATGATCAGGATCGTTGGGATCGCGACGAGTAAACGCCGAAGGACGTAGCTGGCCATGGCCCCTCGTCGCTTATCGATATGAGATTTCGTCGCAACTTCGCCGCGCCCGCAGCGGGTGTCAATTCGTGTCGGCAGATTGCGCGCGGTGATCTATCGCAACCCGCACCGCGCCGCCTTCGCTCAGCGGGGCCTCATCGCGCGCCGCGACGGCGGAGAACAATGCGACATAGCCGATGAGGACGAACCCGAAACAGGCTGCAAAAATCCGGTCCGCGATGAAGCGGGCGACGCTGAGCGAACGGGAGCGGCAAGAATGGGCCATGTACGCGTCCGAGCAAATCCGGCGCCGCGACACGTGCGCACAGCCATGCTGTTTGCGTGAAGAAGCGTGATTTTGAATTTTCGCCGCATGGCTTAGGGTCCCGCGCTTGCAACGGCGAAGAACGGTTTGATGTCGCGCGCGCTTTGGGTTTCCGAATTCGAGTTTCAGCGCGGCGCGCTGCGCGTGAAACAAACCGGCGCGGTGGTTCCGCTCAACCGCGCCATTGTGCGCGAGTTTTTCGACTGGTTCTGGTTTTACGGATTTGTCTGCTTGTGCCGGCTTTGGAACGGCGTGCGCTTTCGCAGAGGCCCGCGCATCGCATTCGCGCCCGCGCCGCCGCGGCCGTGGTATCTGCTCTGGGCCGTCGCGCGCATCGCAGGCGCGCGCTTCGTACCCGTCGAGCGCGCCGACTACGTGTTCTACTTCGAAGATTCGACGACGGTGGCGCCCGGCGAGATCGAAACGCCGCCGCATGTTGAACGCGTGAATTTCGCTTGCACCGATGTGTCGAAAACGACGGTCTCGGAAAAATTTGAGGCGGTGTTCGGATACGGATTGAAAGTCGATCCGGCGAGCTGGACCGGCGAAGCCGTCGAGAAATCCGAGCTTAACGGCGCCCATGACGGCCGCATCGTGCAATGCCCCATCGAGCCCAAGCCGGGCTACTCATATCAGCAGGTCATCGACAACCGTATTGACGGCGGGCTCGTTGAGGACATTCGCTGTCCAACGATTGAAGGAACCATCCCGGTCGTGTTTTTAAAGCGCCGGGGATTGGAGAAAAGATTCGCGAACGAAAATGACGACGTCGCCTATTGCACGCCTGAAGACGTGCTTAGTGCGGATGAATGCGAGAAGTTGCGCGCTTTCGCCGAAGCCATGGAATTGCAATGGGGCGGGCTCGACGTGTTGCGTGACCGGAGTACGGGGAGAATCTACGTGGTGGACGTGAACAAGACCGATATGGGGCCGCCGACAGCCTTGCCGCTTGCAGCGAAGGCGTCCGCTGCGCTACGCCTCGCGCGCGCATTCCGCGATCAGTTTAAACCGCACGATTGACGCCATGACAGCCGCGATCCCATTCACCCGAGAGTTCGAGTTCGAGTACGGCCGGGTCGAGCGCCTGAGCCCTCTCGTGCGACGCGTCGTCGCCGACAACCCAGGACCTTTCACCTACACCGGCACCGGCGTCTATATCATAGGTAACGGCGACGTCGCCGTGATCGATCCGGGCCCGGTCCTGGAAACGCACCGTGCTGCGCTCGAAAGCGCGCTCGAAGGCGAACGCCTGACCCATGTGTTTGTCACGCACCACCATCTCGACCACTCGCCGATGGCCCGCCCGCTCGCCGATGCGCATGACTGCGCGATATACGGCTTCGGCGTGCAGATCAGCGAACCCGAAGGCGGCGAGGTCCGCATGGAAGCGGGCGATGATTTAAATTTCCGCGTGGATGTCGAAATCCGCGACGGCGACGTCTTCAAGGGCGCGGACTGGT
>JAUIEH010000146.1 GCA_030428405.1 Alphaproteobacteria bacterium | reverse complement strand
ATCGATATAGCGGCGCGCCTCGTCAAAATTTTCGCGCTCGGCTTCCAGCGCCGCCAACTGGATCAGCGCGGGCAGCCGGGCATATTCCGCCGCCGGACCATCTCCGTCGGGCTGATCGGCGAGCGTAGTAAGGATGGCGACGGCGCGGTCGTGTTCGCCATTTTCCGCTAGCGCGTCCGCGAAATCCGCGCGCAGCATGGCGGCGTCGGCGCCGACAAGGCCCAGCGCGCTGAAGTCGCGCGTGAGAAGGCAGGACGCGATCGCCGCGGCTTCGCTCGTCGTTTGCGCGGTGCGATACGACATGTAGAGCGCTTCAGTGTCCGCGCCATCCATCTCCTGGGAACATGTCGCCGCCGCCTGGGCGGACAGAGCGATTGCGCCGAGGCCGGCCGTGGCGATGCTAAGCAAAAGCGGTTTCATGTCTTTGCCTGTCGTCTGATTGGGTGGCGTGATGCGCCAGCGAAACGCAGCATGGCCATAGTGCCGTCGAATGCGCCCGTCACAAGGCGCGCCGCGACGTGCCAGCGCGCCGCATCAATTCTGCGACGCGCCGGACGCGTTTCCCGCCGCGCTTAGTCGTCGGAACGCGGCAGACAATCGACGCGGTCGGAAGCGCAGGGGTCGTTGCGGCGATTGTCGCGGGTCCGCGTGTTACGGTCATCGCCGCTGCGCACGCGCACGCTCGGCCGGCGATTGTCACGCACGCGATCCGCTGCGCGTCGACGGTTTTCCACACGGCCGTTCGCCCGGCGTTCCGGCGCGCGTCCTCGATAGTCGCGAACGCGGCGATTATCCGCGCGCGGGGCCCGGTTGCGCGCATTCACATGCGGCGAGTCCTGCAGGCGATCGCCATATCCCGGCGCGACACGGTCTATGCGCGAGGAATATTCGCCCGAGGTCGAGCAGCTGGCGTCGTCGTCGCAGCACTGCCACTGGTTGAAGCCGCTGCAATAAAGCTCGCCGCCGCTGAGGAAGCATTGCTGCGCCTCATAGGAGTCGATCCAGTAGATCTCCAAGGGCGTGCAGAGTTCAGCGCCGGGCCTCATGTCGCCGCCGCTGGGGCGGTCGGCGAAGGCGGGCGCCGCCGTCAGGCCGGTGAAACTGACCGCGGCGAACAAGGCTGCCGCGCTTAGCGATTTGGACGGGGTGGCGATGAAACTGAACATTGGAATTACTCCGCGTTGGATGACTGACGCCGATCAAACTGCCCGTCCCAGGCGGCTTGAACCTGACGCTTCGCGGATGAATGCAGGATGATTTCTGAGCCTCTAACGCACGAAAAAATATAGCAAAATATTCGGCCGGAGGTTTTCGTCAGCTTTTTTGCGCGCGTCTCAGCCGCCGACGACCACAAAAGGCGCCCATAGCGCCGGGTGGGCGTAGCCCTCCTGAGCGCGGGTCTCGCTCATCGCTCGCGACAGGCGTTCAGCGCGGGCTAGCTCGCGCAGCTCCGGATCGAACAGGTGCTCGACCAGGATCTGCGTGGCGCCCGCATCCGCCGGCCAGTGTGAGACCAACAGCGCGCGCGCGCCGGCATAGAAAAAGGCGCGCGCCAGTCCGGACAGGGGTTCGGCATTTGGGCGTCCGTCCGAGGCGGCGGTGTTGCAGGCCGTGAGCAACACCCAGTCGGCGCTGAGCGCGAGCGTCGCCACTTCAGAGGCGGTCAATAGACCGTCGCCAGCGGCGTCGTGGCGCGCAGGCGCTTCGCCTTCGCAATTCCAGTCCGGCGTCAGCACCAGCGCCGGTTCTGCGACGGAACCCGGCGGCGCCTCTCCTGCGACGAGGCCGTGTGTGGAAAACGCAATGACGCGTGCAGCGGCGAGTTCACCGCTTTCGCTCAGCGCGCGCAGGCGCGCCTCATTAGCGTCGCGCCCGGCGATTACGGCGTCTTCGCCGGCGCCGAGCGCTTCAGCCATGGACAGCGCCATAGCGCGTGTCTGAGGGGCGGGGCGCAACGCGCAGATCGAGGCGAGATCGTAGCGCCCGTTCATCAGGAGGAAGTCGTCGATATCCGACGAAGCCGATAATGAGCCGCCGGACACGCCGATCGCCGGGTCCGCAAATCCGATAAACGCCGTCGCGCCGTCAGCGGGCGCGCCGCCGCTGCGCAGCGCTGCGAGTGTCGCCACGCTTGGCGCATGAGTGATGGCGTAAGCGTTGCTCAGCCAGGAGGCGGCGCGATAGGCCTCTTCGCCTGACAGTTCCGGGTCTGGCGGTTCGGTGAGCAGGACGTGGAACGGCAGGCTTTCGAGCGGACCGTCCGCGATGACTGTGAGATGGGAAACGCCGTCGAGCGCGCCTGCGACCTCATCGAACAATGCGCGATACATGCGATAGGCGTCCTGAATGTCGAACACCGGCAATTCGCTTGCGCTGGCTGCGCCGGATGGATCGAGTGAAACGCGCAGCGTCCGTACGCGCGCCTCGAGCCGCGCAGCGCTTTCCGGCGCAGTCGAGAAGACGGCGCGGTCATGCCTCAGCGCGAAGATTGCGAGGTCGCCGGCGGCGGCCACGAAGATGATGACCGCTTCGTCCTCTGCAAGCAGAGCCTGCATCTCGGCGATGTCCACGATGCGTGGCGCGGTCAGGCGCGCATAGTCGGGAAAGCGCTGGGTCAATTGAGCATAGGAAGCCTCTGCGGCGGCGTGTTCCGCTTCCAGTTGCGCACGCAATTCGTCAGCCGTCAGAATGTCGCCTTCGCTGGACGCCGTGACGAGTTGAAATTCCAACGCTTCGATGCGGTCGATGGCGTCCTGTCTCTGGCGTGCAAGCTCGGCTGCAGCGGCGTCGGGCGCAGCGGCCCGTGCGCCGGCGCGGCGAACGGCGCGTCCGGCGCGCGTGTTGCGCGCAGACTGCATGGCGGCGAAGACGAATTCTAGGTCGAGCTCAGCACCGTCGGCCTGCGCATCCGCTGCGAACGTCAAATATGTTTCGAACACGGACTCCTCTTGAGCGCGCAAACCGCCCGCATTCCCCGATAGCTCCCCATCGGTGAGGCCCAGCCCGCTCTCAAGACGCGCGCGCGCCGCCGTCGCAGCGCTGCGCGACAGGCTTTCAGCCTCGGCGAACCGATTCTGCGCCCAGGCCAGGGAGGCGAGGTCGTTCAGGCTCATGATCGCGCTTGGATGCTGATCGCCCAGATTGGAGCGCCAGATCATGGAGGCGCGCTGATAGAGCGCCTCGGCCGGGGCGAACTGATCCTGCGCGCGGTAAATGCCGGCGAGGGTATGGAGGCTGGAGGCCGTGTCGAAATGAACAGGTCCGTATAAGGCCTCGCGGATCTCAACGCTGCGCCGCGCATATGAGATCGCGTCCTCGTAGCGTCCGGAATCGACCAGCGCTACGGCGAGATTAGTCAGGATACGCGCATATTCAGGATGCGCTTCACCATGGACGCGCAGGGAGGCTGCGCGTACGCGCTCATAGAGCGCGACGGCTTCCTCATGCGCGCCGCGCTCATGCAGCGCTGCGGCGAGATTGCCCTGCGCGACGATGACATCGGGATGATCGGGACCGAGCGCGCGCTCGCGCACCTCAATCGCACGGCGCAGGAGCGGTTCGGCCAGGCTGAAGCGTCCGGTCTCAAGATAGAGCCTGCCTAGACTGCCGATCGATTCCGAAGTGTCCGGATGGTCCGGACCCAGCACGATTTCGCGGATGGCGAGCGAGCGCGAGAGAAGGTCTTCAGCCTCATCAAAGCGCCCTTGCGCCTGTCTGACGACCGCGAGATTGGCGAGCGATTGCGCCGTGTTGGGGTGGTTCTCGCCCAATGCCCGCTCTCGGATGTCGAGCGCGCGCTCGTAAACGGTTTCCGCAGCGCCATAACGCCCCCGCGAGCGATAGACGAGTCCCAGATTGTTGAGCACTGAGGCGAGCGAAGGATGATCGCCGCCGTAAAGCCGCTCGAATATCTCGCCCGCCTCGACGAGGCGACGTTCCGCGTCGTCGAACCGGGCGGTCTCGCGATAGACAAGGCCGAGATTGTTCAGCGTGGTGGCGCGGTCATCGTCGCTGATTGACGGATCGGAGGCGCCGGCGGCGAGAACCCGTTCTAGATAGGTGGCGGCTTCGGCGTGGCGGCCTCGACGATAATAGAGATCAGACAGCGTTTCGAATTGCGCGATGAGCTCCGGGCTTTGCGGGCCATGAGCGGCTTCACCGATCTGCAGGGCTTCGAGATAAAGCGGCTCGGCCTCGCGAAAACGTCCTTGCGCTTCGAGTATGGCGCCAAGGCGATGAAGGATGAGGGAGAGCTGATAGTCGTTCGGGCGAAGCGCCTGACGGCCGAGTTCGACCGCGCGCCTGGCATGAGGCTCGGCTTCCGCGTAGCGCCCGGCGGCGTAGTGCTCATTTGAGGTGGAGACTGCCTCGATCAATTGCCGGCCGACCGACGGCGCCTGCGCGCTCGCGGTCGGGGCAAGCGGGCTCACCCCAGCGCTCGCGCACAGGCAGACGCACAAGCAGAAAATGGCTGCAGGCCGCATCGATGTCTCCAATTCAACGCAACTGCCATGTCTGCGCAGCAGAACCGGTGCGCCTGATTCTGGCGCGCCGCTCATTTGCGTAAAGCCTGGCGTCCAAAAAGACCTGACGGAAATCTCCGCTGCAGCCCGAATACAAAAACGCACCGGTATTACAACGCAGTAGCGTGGGAGGCGAAGTTCGAAAACCATCGCCTCCCCATCAGGCGAGCGCGCGCGGCGAGGGGCAGGATGCCAGCCTGAAAACCTGCGGAGGCGTCATGTCGACCGATGCTCGAGCGTTGAAGTGCGTCCATCGTTCACAACGCGCGCACGCCGTTGCGGCGGCGCTATTCGTAGCCGGCCTCCTCAGCGGGCCGGCATGGGCGGATCGTTCGGAGCGCGGCGCTCAAAGCGAGGTGCGGCAAGAACGGGTCTGCACGCTCTCCGAATGGAATCGCGTCGATGTCGTCAGCCGCGCTTATTGCCTCGCCAGCGACGGCGAATTGTCTTGTACGGCCGATGCGCGATGGCGCTGCTGCCGCGCAGGCGGCGACTGCATTGATGGCGGCGCGCTCGATTCGGCCCGACCTCACAGCTTGCGCAACGACGAACCCGCAGAAGCGCGCAGCGGCGGCTCAGAAGGCGCACGCAGCCAGGCGGCGCCACGCAGTCGCGGCTTAGCGCGGCGCAGGCGCGATCACTGATTCGGGACCGATTCAAACAGCGGAGCTGGTCTTAGGCCTTGCAGCTCGAACCAGCGCCGTTGGTCTTGAGCCCAAACGTCCGGTTGTGGCGCGCGCTCGGCCTCGTCATCGCTCTCATGCGCGCGGCCAAGAAGGGCGGAAGCGCAATAATTGAGGGCGTCAAACCGGGAATCGGCCGCCAGCATCCAGCTCAGCTCGGCTGACGGGCAGGACTGCTTCAGAGCCTGTCGAGCCTCATCGCCGCCGGGACCGGCGCGCAGGCAATCGAACGCAGGCGCATCCGAGGCGTCTCTCACCCAAACTTCAAAAATGACGCGCGCCATAGCTTCGCCCTGCTCGCGGACCGTTCCGGCTTCACAAACTAGGGAGTGGAATTGAGCCAATAGCTCTCGCGGTCAAGCCTGGGAGTCTCTGAGCGCTATATTTCCCAGACATCCGCGCGGCGTTCTTCGGCGCACCGGGAGGCGAGCGCGATGCGTTTGGCGAAGTCTGAGCGGCTCGCCGGTTTGACGACGTAATAGTCCACGCCGGCGTCAATGATGCGCCGCACGTGTCCCGAGCGCTTATCCGCGCTCAACGCCGTCACGCCGAGCGACCGAATGCGAAGCATGTTGTGAGCGCGCAACGCGCGCAGAAACGCAATATCGCTATCGCTCTCGTCGGTGATGTCGATCACGACGACGTCGATTTCATATCTGGCCAGCAGTTCGTTCGCTTCTTCATGGGAGCCGGCGATCTGGACGTCTTTCACGCCGCACGAGCGCACAAGTTCGCAATACATCGTGCGCGCAGCTGCGTCTCGCTCAACGACGAGCACGCTTGTCTGCGCGAGAATGGCGTGAAGTTTGTCGGTCAGCCCGGCGGCTTCGAACATGAATTTCCCTTGAGCGTGCGGCGACGGGCTTTCGGAACGCGACGCAGCCGATGACCAGACTAGGTCCCCAGACGTCAAAGAAACCTAAACCCCGCAACGCAAGCGCACGCGTTGAGCGCAGCGCGAGTTGCAACCGAGTTGGCCAATCATTCGTGCACAAAAAAGGGCGGCGCTTGGCGCCGCCCTTTTCTATAATTCGCTCGCCGTGGGTTAGCTGCGCGGCTCGCCGTTCTGCCAATATGTACGGCCCGTCTGCGGGTCGACATAATAATAGCGGCGCGCATACTGATCATATTGCAGCTCGCTTTGCACGCGACGGCCGCCGACGAAACAACCGCCTTGCTGCTGACAACCCGTATAGGCGCCGGCCGCAGCGCCGACAGCGCCGCCGATAAGGGCGCCGGTGGCGGCGTCGCCTGAGCCCGTATTGTTGCCGATTGCAGCTCCTGCGGCCGCGCCCAGGGCGCCGCCGATGACGGCGTTGCGCTCCGGCAGGCCGCTGGAAGAACAGGCCGCCATGGTGAGAGCGGCGGCGGAAACGGTCAGAATGCGAAACATGATGCGTATGTCTCCTGAATTATCAATCTGTTGTCGACGCGTCCGCGCGGAAAACGATTGAGCGCTATCCGACGACTGTGGGGAGAAACGCGCGGCGCATCGTGCGGTTCCATTAATTTCGCAGGATGCGTCGCCAAACCGTTCTTACGACGAAAACGGATCCACTGCGACGTCCAAAATCACGACATTGTGGCGCGCATCATATGTGGCGCGCGCAGCAGGGATGCGACCGCTCTCGCCGCTGGCGTTTTCAAGCACGAGTATCCGCGCGAAGCCATT
>JAUIEH010000145.1 GCA_030428405.1 Alphaproteobacteria bacterium | reverse complement strand
GCGACGTCGGCGGCGGGAAAGCGGCTCTCGCAGTAAAAGCACGCCGCTTCATTGCTGGCTTCGATCGATTTGCGGTTGGCGAAGCTTTCAGCGTGCGCACGCAGCATGGCGCGCTCCGTCTCATCGCGACCGAATGAAATGGCCTCTTTGACATCCGTCATTTCAGCGTTTCCTCCTTCCATCCCAGCGATCTTTGCGTCGCTTGGTTTTTATCCGTGCGGGATGTTTTCATCCTCGCCGGTTTTCGCCGCCTGAAATGCGCGGCCTGTTGGCGTCATTGCGCGCCAACCCTGAGGGGGCGGCGCGCAAAGACGCGAAAGTCTAAGCCGCGCTCACGCGCTTTCGAGCTGCGGCGTCCATTCTGCGGTGGAAGCAAGCCCGTTCATGCGCGCGCGATGGCGGAACGCATTCTGGCCGGCTTCAACATTCTTCTCCGAGCCCCAGGCCTTGAGCGGCGAGGCTTGCAACGCGCGGCCATAAGAGAATGTCAGCTTCCACGGCAAGGGACCCATCGCGTTCATCGCGTTGAGATGCGCGGTCGCATCCTCATCCGACTGACCGCCGGAAAGGAAGGCGATGCCCGGCACCGCCGCCGGCACGCAGTTCTTCAGGAGGCGGACGGTCTTCTCCGCAACTTCCTCGACGCCGGCCTGGTTCGGCGACTTCTTGCCGGCCACCACCATGTTCGGCTTCAAAACGGAGCCTTCAAGCGCGACACCGGCGAAATAGAGCTCCTGGAAGACTTCTTTCAGCATCCATTCCGTGACGGCGTAGCAGGTGTCGGCGCCATGATCGCCGTCCATCAGGATTTCGGGCTCGACGATGGGGACGATGCCGGTTTCCTGACACAAGGCGGCGTAGCGGGCGAGCGCGTGCGCATTGGCGTGGATGGCGTTGTGCGAGGGAACCGAGCGGCCCTCGACCTGGCCGATATCGATGACCGCGCGCCATTTCGCGAAACGCGCGCCAAGCGCGTGATATTCCTGAAGGCGCTCGCGCAGTCCGTCGAGACCCTCGGTGACCTTCTCGCCCGGCGCGCCGGCCAGCGGCTTGGCGCCGGCGTCGACTTTAATTCCGGGCACGGAGCCTGCTTGCTCGATCAGCTTAACCAGCGGCGTGCTGTCGACGGCTTCCTGGCGGATGGTCTCGTCGAACAAAATGACGCCGGAAATGCGCTCGCGCATCGCGTCCTGGGTCCGGAACAGCATCTCGCGCCAGTCGCGGCGGTTCTCGAAGGTCGACTCCAGACCGATCGTGTCGAAGCGCTTTTTGATCGTGCCGGAGCTTTCATCTGCGGCCAGGATGCCTTTGCCCGGCGCAACCATCTTCTCCGCAATCTGATTAAGTTCCGTCAGATTCATCACCCCGCCTCCCTCAAACCTTCTCGCCCGCGCAGCGCGCTATTCGCGGCTATACGCGGAACCAATATTTGTTCGCCTCGTGCTCAAGCTGCACCCGGCGCTCTTTCGCAAAGGTCTCGGCGGCTTTGCGCACCGAGCCCCATTTCCAGTCATCTCCAACGACCCAGCCGCCTTTGCGGACCAGCGGCGTGAATGCGCGCAAATCCTTCAGGACGGGCTCGGTCTCATGGGCTGCGTCCACGTATAACAAATCACACGCGAATCCGAGCTTCTTGAACACAACCGCGGCGTTGTCGGTGGTGTTGGCGAAGGGGGTGATGTAGCGCTCAACGCCGGCGTCGAGAACATTCGCGACGAATGTATCGTAAAGCCTTGGAAAACCCGCATGCAGCCGCATCGAGGCGAAGCCGTTGACGTCTTCGCGTTCGAGCCAGTTTTCCGGCGACCCCAGCCAGGTGTCGACGCAGACGATCTCGGTTTCGAGACCGAGTTCTTCACAGATTTTGGCCATGTGGATGGCGCTCATGCCCTTCCACGTGCCGAGCTCGATGATCGTTTTCGGCCGCACCGCCTCGATCGCAGTGCGAAATATCGGCTTGTCCGAGCCCCAGCCCTGCGGATCGGCGGGCGCGCTTGCGCGGTCGAACTCTGCGTAAGGATCGCTGTCGAACATCCAGTCGCGCAGACGCTCGGTCTTGGTTTTGCCGAATAACATTACGCCACCTCATCCGCGTTTTTCAGCGCCTCGACACCGGGCAGCTCGCGACCCTCAAGCCATTCCAGAAATGCGCCGCCGGCCGTGGAGACGAAGGTGAAGTCCTTCGCCGCGCCGGCATGGTTCAGCGCGGCCACGGTGTCGCCGCCGCCTGCGACCGAAGTGACTGCGTCGGCCTTGGTCTGATTGGCGACGAATTTGGCGAGTTCGACTGTGGAGGTGTCGAACGGCTCGATCTCGAACGCGCCCATCGGACCGTTCCAGACGACCGTATTCGCGTCGTTGACGCGCTCGGCGATCTCATCGACCGACATCGAGCCGATATCGAGGATCATCTCATTGGCTTTCACGTCGACGACGGCCGTTGTGCGGTGAGGCGCATTGGCCTCGAAGCGCTCTGCGACGACGACGTCGACGGGCAGGTAGAGCTCGCAGCCGGCCGCTTGCGCCTTGGTCTCGATCTCGCGCGCGGTGTCGAGCTGGTCGCGCTCTGCGTAGCTGGCGCCGATCTCGACGCCGCGCGCGGCCAGAAATGTATTGGCCATGGCGCCGCCAATGGCGAGCACGTCGACTTTCGAGACGAGATTGCCCAGGAGCTCGATCTTGGTGGAGACCTTGGCGCCGCCGACAATGGCCACGACCGGACGGTTCGGCGCAGCGCCCAGAGCGCTGGTCAGATAGTCCAGCTCGCGCGCCAGCGCGAGGCCGGCGTAAGCGGGCAGCAATTGCGCCACGCCCTCGGTTGAAGCATGCGCGCGATGGGCCGCTGAAAACGCGTCATTGACATAGACGTCGCCATTCGCCGCCAGAGCGCGCGCGAAGGCGGGGTCGTTTTCTTCCTCGCCCGAATGAAACCGGGTGTTCTCGAGCAGAAGCACGCCGCCGGGCTCAAGCGCAGTGACCGCCTCGGCGGCGGTCTCGCCGATGCAGTCATCCGCGAAGGCGACCGTCGTTCCCAAAAGCGCAGACAAGGTCGGCGCAATCGGCGCCAGGCTCATATCCGCGACGACTTTGCCCTTCGGGCGGCCGAAATGGGAGACCAGCACCGTCTTCGCGCCGCGCTCGCGCAGCGCTTCGATCGTGGGAATGGCCGCGCGCAGCCTGGTGTCGTCGGTGACGCGGCCGTCCTGCATCGGCGCATTGAAATCGACCCGCACCAGAACCCGTTTGCCCGCGACATCGGCGTCGTCGAGCCGGCGGATGGACGCCATGTTCAAACCTCGCAATTTTCGTGTCGCGCAGGGGTATCCGGAATGGGCGCGCGTAGCAACGCGATGACTGCTCGCGCATGCGTTGCAATTCAAGCGAATTTTCGTGCGCGCAAGCATTTGTTGACGGTGAAAATTGACCGCCGGTCAACGCGCATTACTGAAAATCAGACCTATTGCGTTGTGTTTGCGTAGATGCCCGATGTGACCCTTTTATGGACCAGCGTATCTAGTGATGATCGGCGTCGGCGCCTCGTCTCGGAATTACGCCGCACTCCACGCGCTTGAGAGCGCGCGGGTGCAAGGCGACGCCGTGCGCGCGGAGCTTGCCACGGGGTTGCGGGTCTGGTCGCCTAAGATTGACGGCGGCGCCTACGCCATTGCGCAAAATCTGAAATCCGAAGCGCTCTCATCGCATGCGACGCTCACCAGTCTGTCGCGCGCGCAGCGTCGTAGACGTCGCCGGCGCCGCCATCGGCGTGGTCTCCGATCTGCTGGTCGAGTTGAAGGGCCTCGCCGTGGCGATGGCGGATGACGGGCTGGATGACGCATCCAAGCGCGCGCTGAAGGCGCAGTACAACGCGCTCTACGATCAAATGCGCACGACCATCGGCGAAGCCTCATTCGGCGGCGCCAATATGCTCGATGGTTCGCTGACGGAATATGCGCCGCTCGGCTTCGATACGCCGATCAAGGCCTATAACCTGCTTGGCGCGCTGACGGGGGCGGGCGTGAGCGGCGGAGGCGGCGCCGGCATCACCGAGCCGGTCAACGGCAATCTCACCGGCACGACATTCGGCGATGTCGATGCGCCCATCAACGGCAATCTCTCAGGCGTCGTCGTCGGCGACGTCAACGACAATGTCAGCGGCAATCTCACCGGCACGGTGTTCGGTTCGGTAACGGGCACAATCAACCACAACATCAACGGGACCGTGACCGGCGATCTTATCGGCAACGTGAACGGAGAAATTACGGGAAGCGGCGTCATTGGCGGCGATGTCGTCGGCACGGTCAACGGCAATATTTCCGGCGACGTCTATGGCGATATCGTCGGCGTCGTGACCGGAAATATTTCGGGTACGGTCTATGGCCGCATTCTCGGCACGGTCAACGGCTCCATCTCGGGGACGGTTCACAACGGCGCGGTGGCGCCGCCTTCCTTGCCGAGCGCACCGACGCCGCCCGGCGGATTTGAAGACCTGGGCGGGCTCATCCCGGGCGGCTCGGACGGGCTCGCGCTGCCTGGCGGCACGCCGGGCTCAGCCGAGTTCATCGCGCTCATCGGCGAAATCGAGCAGATGCTCAACGCGGTCAACACGATCGGCGCGAGCCTCGGCACGGCGTCGCGTCAGATCGACATCGTCTATGATCTCGAAGGCGCCAATGCGGACCGCGCCGACAAACATCGCGGCCTGCTCGTCGACGCTGATCTCGGCCGCGCCTCGGCTGCGCTTGAAGCCCAGAACGTGCGCGAACAGCTCGCCCTGCAAGCGCTTCAGATCTCCAACGCTTCGCCGCGCATCGTGCTGAGCCTGTTCGCGGCGTAGGCCGACAGGCGTTCGCACGCCTAGATCAGCTTGGCCATGGCGATGGCCGTATCGCTCATCCGCGTCGCAAATCCCCATTCATTGTCGTACCAGGACAGGACCCGGCCGAGCTTGCCGTCGATGACTTGCGTCTGCGGCAGAGCGAAGGTCGAGGAGTGGGCGTCGTGGTTGAAGTCCATGGAGACGAGCGGCGCCGAACTATAGCCGAGCACGCCTTTCATCGGGCCGTCGGCGGCGGCGATGACGGCGTTGTTGATTTCTTCCGCACTCGTCGCTTTGGCGGCGTCAAACACGAGGTCGATGACCGAGACATTCGGCGTCGGCACGCGAATGGAGGAGCCGTCGAGCTTGCCATTGAGCTCCGGCAGAACCAGGCCCACCGCTTTTGCAGCGCCCGTCGAGGTCGGGATCATGGACTGCGCCGCCGAACGGGCGCGATAGAGGTCCTTGTGCAGCCGGTCGAGCGTCGGCTGATCGCCGGTATAGGCGTGGATCGTCGTCATATAGCCGCGCTCAATGCCGACCGCATCATTGATGACCTTGGCGACGGGCGCCAGGCAATTGGTCGTGCACGAGGCGTTGGAGACGACGAGGTCGTCCTTGGTCAAAGCGTCGTGATTGACGCCGTAGACGATGGTCTTGTCCGCGCCGGTGGCGGGCGCCGAAACGAGCACGCGCTTGGCGCCGGCTTCGAGATGCGCAGCCGCCTTGTCGCGCGAAGCGAAGATGCCGGTGCATTCCAGCGCCACATCGACGTCGAGCTCGCCCCAGGGCAGCTTGGTCGGGTCGCGCTCGGCGGTGACGCGGATGGGGCCTGCGCCGGCGTCGATGGTCTCGCCGTCGACGCCGACCGTCTTGGGAAAGCGTCCGTGGACGGAGTCGTATTGCAGCAAATGGGCATTGGTCTCGACCGGGCCCAGATCGTTGATGCCGACGACGACGATGTCGTCGCGGCCATGCTCGATGATGGACCGCAAAACCAAACGACCGATGCGGCCGAAGCCGTTGATCGCGACACGAACCGCCATGGCGCGCCTCCTGATGTATTGAGCCGCCCCGAGCGGGTCGGGACGCAAGGATGGAAATGTTGGCCGCGTCTTACACGCGCGCGCGCGTTCTCGTCCATAAGGCGGCGGCGCCAAGCGCGCTCACATTGAGTTGCAGCATGTGACGGCGCGCATGGCGTTCAGCGGCGCCAGGGAGAAAGCATCGCTTCCCAAGCGCCGCGACGCTCCCTATCTATTATCTCGGCGGTTGCTGCGGCGCGCGTGTGGGAGATAATCCCGGCGACCGTAAATCTCCGTAAGGGAGCTGCCTCTGGCCGGGACCGTGGTCCCGATCACGCGGCGCCCACCTAGTACTCTAGGTCGACGGGGATAATCAGACCCACGGCGTATGCGGGGCCGCCACTTTTCCTTCATGCCAGAACCGGCGAGGGGCGACGGCGCGGTTGCGCTCATGCTAGGCGCGATCCATGACCGATGACGCTCTGACCGACGCCAAGGCGCAGTTGCGCCAAGAGATGCGCACGCGCCGCGCGCGCGAGGCGCGGCAGATGTCGAAGGCCGGCGAGGCTGTGGCCTATCGCTTCCCGCGCGCGCTTATGAGCCAGGGCGTTTCGGTCGCCGCCGGCTATGCGCCCATCAATGACGAAATCGAGCCGGGCGGCGTCATGTCGATGCTGCTGCATGGCGGCGCGCAGCTCGCGCTTCCCTGCATGGTTGGACGCGATCAGCCGCTCGTCTTTCGCGCATTTTCGTTTGGCGATCCCTTGCGCAAGGTCGGTTTCGGCGTGCTCGAGCCGCTCGAAGACGCAGCCGAGCTTCGCCCCGATCTCGTGCTCGCGCCGCTGCTCGCCTATGACTTGTTCGGCGGCCGGCTTGGCTATGGCGGGGGCTATTACGACCGCACGCTCGCAGCGCTTCGCGCGCAAGGCCCCGTCATCGCGGTCGGGCTTGCTTATGAGATCAATCGCGTCGAGCGCGTGCCGATGGGGCCGGCAGATCAGCGATTGGACTGGATTGTGACCGAGGCGGCCTCATATGAAGTGGCCCAAAGCGCCAAGGATTGAGATC
>JAUIEH010000144.1 GCA_030428405.1 Alphaproteobacteria bacterium | reverse complement strand
GCCGCTTTCAGCGAGGCTTCCGCCTTGTCCCAGACCTCGTCAGAGCCCACGCGCATTTCCGGCCGGTCGGCGAAGCGCACAAGCACGTCGTCAAAGCCGAAATCAGCGTAGACGGAGCGCAACAGCGCGCAGAACTTCTTCACCTCATCGGTGATTTGCTCCTGCGAGCAGAAAATATGCGCGTCATCCTGCACGAAAGCGCGTACGCGCATCAGTCCGTGCAAGGAGCCTGACGGCTCGTAGCGGTGACACGAGCCGAACTCCGCCAGCCTCAGGGGCAAGTCGCGATAAGAACGCTGGGCGTGATTGAACACCTGCACATGGCACGGACAATTCATCGGCTTGATCGCGAGGACTTTGTCCTCTTCCTCGATTGAGGAGATGAACATGTTCTCGCGATATTTGTCCCAGTGGCCGGAAGCCTCCCAGAACTTGCGATCCATCATTTGCGGCGTGCGCAGCTCCTGATAGCCGCCTTCGGCCTGCCGGCGACGCATATAGTCTTCGATCGCACGGTAAAGCGCCCAGCCGCGCGGATGCCAGAACACCTGGCCCTGCGCTTCTTCCTGCAAATGAAACAGGTCGAGCTCGCGACCGATGCGGCGATGGTCGCGGCGTTCGGCCTCTTCGATGCGCTCGAGATGTTCCTTGAGCTGCTTTTCGTCCGCCCACGCCGTGCCGTAGATCCGCTGCAGCATCGCGTTGCGGTGATCGCCGCGCCAATAAGCGCCGGCGAGCTTCATCAGCTTGAACGCCTTGGGCAGCTTGCCCGTCGAAGGCAGATGCGGGCCGATGCAGAGGTCGTACCACGCGCCCTGACGATAGACCGAAATCTCCTCGTCCTCGGGCAGGTCGGAGATGATTTCGGCCTTATACGCCTCGCCGATCGACTTGAAGTGCTCGATGGCCTCGTTGCGTTCCCAGACCTCGCGCGTGATCGGCTCGTCGCGTTCGACGATCTCGCTCATGCGCTTTTCGATCGCTTCGAAATCCTCCGTGGAGAAAGGTTCCTCGCGCGCGAAGTCGTAGAAAAATCCGTCCTCGATGACCGGTCCGATCGTCACTTGCGTGCCGGGGAACAGCTCCTGCACCGCTTCTGCGAGCACATGGGCTGCGTCATGGCGGATAAGCTCGAGGCCTTCGGGGTCTTTCGCGGTGATGATGCGGATTTCGGAATCGCCAGGGATCGGACGTTTCAGGTCCCACATCTTGCCGTTCAGCGAGATGGCGAGCGCCTTCTTGGCCAGCGATTTTGAGATCGACTCGGCCACGTCGAAGCCTGAAGCGCCGTCGGGATATTCGCGTTCAGCGCCATCGGGAAAGGTCAACTTGATCATTGCGTCATGTCTTTCATTGCGTGCGCCGGTCTTGGAGGCCGGCAGATCGAAGCGAGGCGTTTACGGCGGGAACGGCGCGCGAATTTCGCGCGCTCAGGTCCCCGCCTCGCTTGTCGTTTCGACCTTCCAGCGGCCATAGCGCCACGGCGCCCACCAGCGGGCGTCCGCGGGCGCGCGTTCTGGCGCAGGATCATAGCCGTGCGAGCCTCCCGGCCGGCAGCGCTGCAGCCGCGCCAGCGTCATCCAGCCGCCCGCCCACGCGCCATGCGCGGCGACCGCCGCATCCGCATAGCGCGAACATGTCGGCTCATGCCGGCAGCGCACGCCGAAGGCCGCGAAAACGACGCTCAGCGTCCACTGATAGACCCGGATCAGGGCGCGCAGCAGAGCGGCGGGAAGCCGGTTCATTTCATCACTCAATCAAAACGTGCGGCGTCTGCGCCGCGGCACCGGGTTTTAACCGCAAACGGGGCGCGCTCGCCAGAGCCTGCGGCGCTGTTCACGAGGCGCGATGGAAAACCGCAACAGCCTGTCTGAAAGGCGTTTCCCGACTTGGCCGGGCGGGCCCCAGCGCGAACTGGGGGCCAGCGATTTCAGCAAGATGCGCCAATGTCTGAAACGAGGAGAAATGGTTGGAGCCTTCCATGCCCGCCGATTGCACCGCAAAGCCGCGCGCGATGACGGTCGCCGCGGTTTCCGGCAGGGCGCCTTTATGTTCGGGATCATGGAACGTCGCGATGAAGCGCCCGCCCGGCCGCATGACGCGCGCCCATTCAGCGAACCAGGCGCGCTGCTTGTCGTCATCGAGATGGGTCAGCACCGAAAGCGCATAGCCGACATCGATCGAGGCGTCCGGCAAATCGAGCGGCGGCGCCAGCGCATTGGTCTTAAAGTCGCCGTCGAGATGACGCGCACACCAGCGCACCGCCGGTGCGCTGATGTCGCGCCCGATGATCTGGGCTTGGGTGCGCGCACGCAGATGCCGGGCGAGGCGTCCGCAGCCGCAGCCGAAATCCAGAACGGTCTCGGCCTGGGCGAACGAGCCGCCCGCTTGCGCCAGCATGTCGTCAAAGAACGCAATCGCGCGCGCGCCTTCCGACAGAAAATTATCAGCGTCGGCATGTCCGACAACGAGCACGCGCAGAAACCGTCCCGGCACGGGCGCGCCGTTAGCGTCGGTCTGCGGCCCGCGCGGCGCCGTGTAGGCGCGCCACATCTCGCGCAGCCGTACGGCCGGACCGATCAGCGGCGTGCGCGCGAGCGCGGTTGCGACCTGTCGGCGAAGTCCTGCGGCGCTCATGGGGCGGCGGGTCCGTCTGCGGCGCGCGCGTCGAGCGCCTGGGCGAAGGCCTCGCGCGCTGCCTTGAAAGCCAACAAGGCCGATGCGTGCCGGCGCGGATAATCGCGCACGACTTCAAGCGCGGCGAGGCCTGCGAAACGGCCCTGAGGAACCGGCCCGCCCTGCTTCAGCATCGCTTCGAAGCCATCCGCAGCTTCCGTCACCTCGTCGAAACCGGCGCCTATGGCGCTGCGCGCGAACACCGAGGCCGCGGCCTGGCCGAGCGCGCAGGCCTGGACATCCATGCCGAGCGCTTCAATGCGGTCATCGCCATCGAGACGCAACGCGACCTCGACCTCGGAGCCGCACACCATGGAGCGCTTGCGCGCGCGCCCATGCGGAGCGGCAAGCTCGCCGAGATGCGGAATGTCCGCGGCGAGCGCGAGCAATTCGCTGGAATAAGGACCATCAAGCGCCATTACGCGGCATATAAGACGTTCGCCAAGCTAGCGCACCCGCTTTAACCCTCGGGCTGTTCGGCTTCATCGCCCATGCAGCCGACGCTGAAACCGCCCTCGAAATCCTCGATGCGCTGGCCATTCACCTCTTCGGCCTGAAGCGCCACCGTCCAGGAGTGCACGCATGCGCGCGTCGCCACGTCACGCGCGCATGTCGCGTTGTGGCCGCGATCGACGAGGCATTCAAAGCCTTCCGCTTCGAGTTCCTCGACCGCCTCGTCGATGGAACGCTCCGAAAAACGCTCGGAGATCATCGCATCGAACTCCGCGGCCAGAAGTGCGGGATCGACCTCGGCCCATCTGCCGAGATCCGACGCCGTCGCCGGCAGGCCGAGCGCGCTCTGATCCGTGGAAGCGTCCACATCTGCGCCTTGTTCGGCGCATGCCGCAGCAAGCATCAGGGCGGCGCCCGCCGTCATCGCTAGTCTCATCACGATCGGTCTCCATCGCGCGCGGCGCAGGGCCGCGGAAAAGCACGACCCACACTGCACCACATGGATGCGGCGACACCAAGACCAGACCGGGGCGCTTCGCCCGCACAGCGATTGCCGCGGCTATCCCGCGCGCCGCCAGGTCGAGCCTTGCGGACCGTCCTCGATGACCACGCCGGCCGCCGTCAGCTCGTCGCGAATGGCGTCAGCGCGCGCGAAATCCTTGGACGCGCGGGCTTCGCGGCGCTCCACCAAAAGCGCCTCGATGCGTTCAGCGCTCAGGCCATCCGCTTCCCCGTCCTCGCCCTGAAACCAGGCTTGCGGGTCGATTTGGAGGAGGCCCAGCACCGCGCCTGCAGCGCGCAATTGCGCTTTGAGCTGTGCGCGATCGTCCTGGCTCTCCGCCTTATTCGCCCGGCTCACCAAGGCCGACATCGCGGCGAAGGCTTCCGGCGTGTTCATGTCGTCGCGCAGGGCGCCTATGACGCCTTCGGGCGGTGACGCTTCAACGTCGGGCGCATCGGCGAGCTTCAACAGCGCGCGATACCAGCCATCAAGCGTGGCGCGGGATTGTTCGAGCAGCCGGTCCGTCCAGTCCAAAGGCTGGCGGTAATGGGCCGAAAGCAGCGCCAGCCTCAACACCTCGCCCGGAAAGCGCTCCAACAGCTCATGGACAAGCCGGACATTGCCGAGCGATTTCGACATCTTCTCGGCGTCCATGGTCAGAAAGCCGTTATGCACCCAGTAATTCGCGAGCGGGGCGTGATTGGCGCAGACCGACTGGGCGATTTCGTTTTCGTGATGAGGAAATTGCAGGTCCAGCCCGCCGCCGTGAATGTCGATCGTCACGCCGAGATTGGCCTCGATCATCGCTGAGCACTCAAGATGCCAGCCCGGCCGGCCGCGCCCCCAGGGGCTGTCCCAGCCGGGCTCGTCGTCCTTGGCCGGCTTCCACAGGACGAAATCGGCGGGGTCTTTCTTATAGGGCGCCACTTCGACGCGGGCGCCGGCGATCATGTCGTCGCGCGAGCGCCGGGACAGCGCGCCGTAATCCTCATACGCCGTCACCGAAAACAGCACATGGCCCTCGGCCGCATAGGCCGCGCCCTTCTCGATCAGACGCGCCATGAGCGCGATCATCTCTTTGATGTGACCCGTCGCGGTCGGCTCGATATTCGGCGCCATGACGCCGAGCGCGCCCATGTCCTCGCGATAGATGCGGGCGAATTTCTCTGTGATTTCGGAGATATCAGCGCCGGTCTCGCGCGCGGCCGCGATGATCTTGTCGTCCACGTCCGTGATGTTGCGCGCGTAAACGACATGGTCGGGGCCATATTCCGCGCGCAGAACGCGGAACAGGAGATCGAACACGACCGCGGCGCGCGCATTGCCGATATGGGCGTAATTATAAACCGTCGGTCCGCACGCATAGAGCGTCACCCGTTGCGGGTCGGCGGGCTTGAAGACGCGCTTTTCGCGCTTGAGATTGTCATGCAGGACGAGCGGCATCGCGGCCTCGATACTTGGCTGGTGGGCTGCGTTTTAGCGCCAGTCGCTGATCTGACAAATCCAACGCCGCGTATACGTTTACGGATGCTCTACGGCTTCTGCTCACGCGAGCGTGGCTGGAGTTTATCTGCGTGTTTGAGTAGATTTATCAGTCGGGGCGCATTGGCCCCAGCCTTCGGACGTCTTATCTGCCATTGGTTGAAAGACGATCGAATAATGCAGAGGACGGGCGTTAAGTCCGGAGAATCCGCTCCGGCTCGACTGTCGGTCCCCAACTAGGGACGGTGTTTCATGGCTCTTGGCGATGATGTGGACGTGTCCGACGCAAACGGACGCGCTGATAAGGGTGCGCGCGCCGCGCGCAAGGCAAAACCCGACGAGAATTCAAACCGGCCGTCGCGCGAAGAAGCGATGGACGCAGTGCGCACGCTTTTGGCGTGGGCGGGCGATGATCCGAGCCGAGAAGGCTTGCTCGACACGCCCAAACGCGTGGTCGACGCCTATACGGAATGGTTTTCCGGATACGGAGCAGACCCGCGCGCTGAGCTTCAGCGCACTTTCGAAGACGTCTCCGGCTATGACGACATCGTCATGCTGCGCGACATACAGGTGCAGTCGCATTGCGAACATCATGTCGCGCCGTTTCTCGGCACGGCCCATGTCGCTTACATGCCGCGCAACCGCGTCGTCGGCATTTCCAAAATCGCGCGCGTGGTCGAGATTTTCGCCAAGCGTCTGCAGACCCAGGAAACAATGACGGCTCAGATCGCGCAGGCGATTTGCGACGCGCTCGAACCGCGCGGCGTCGCCGTTTATATCGATGCGGTCCATCAGTGCATGTCCACGCGCGGCGTGCGCCATCCTGACGTCTCCACCATCACGACGCGCTTCACCGGCGTTTTCAAGGACAGCGCGGAATTGCGCGAGCGCTTCTTGCGCCTGGCCCAGGGAGCAGGCGGGCGGTGACGATTGAGATCGGCGCGCCTTGTCCGATCATCCGTATTTTCGATGAGGACAAGGCGCGCGATTTCTACCTCGATTATCTTGGTTGTTCCGTCGACTGGGAAAATCGCTCAGCGCCCGGCGCACCGCTTTATATGCAAATCTCGCGCGGCGCGCTGAGACTGCATCTGTCCGAACATGTCGGCGACGCCACGCCCGGCGCGGCGATCGTCATTCCAATCAAGGGCGTGCGCGCGCTTTGCGCGGAACTGACCGACAAGCCCTACCGCCTCTATAATCCGAGCGTCGAGGCCGCGCATTGGGGCGGCCTGGTGATGGAGCTGATTGATCCGTTCGGCGCGCGCCTGCGCTTTCAGGAAGATTGAACCGAGATCGCCGCGCCCAAGCGGTTGAGGGCGGCCGCATTGAAACCGCCCTCGCACTGAAATCGCAGACGCCCTGCCCGGACGAAGGCGCGCCACGCTGACGACTAGCCGCGATCCTCGGCATTGTCCGTTAGCGGATAATCATCCAACAGAAATGGCGGCATGACCTCATAAGACGGCAAAACGCCAAGGCGCTGGAAAATCTCCGCGCGTCCGGCGCAACCGTCTTCGATCAAGGTCAGGCCGAGCGAGTCCTCACCCACATGGACGTGGTAGCGGCCGGGAACGCCCTCGCACGCCATCGTCCCGACACGGTCGGTCATGACCAGTTCGTCGCCGTCAAGCGTGAACGCGCCCAGCACCATCACGCCCGAGCCATTACTGTAAACGGCGTAATCGCCATTCGTCAGGAAGTGCACGAAGTAATTGTCGATCTGATAGACGCCGGAAAGAGTCGCAGCGCCGCCATGTTCGTGCTGCGCTGACGCCGGAGCGCAGGCGAGCATGACGGCCGCGCCGGCGCC
>JAUIEH010000143.1 GCA_030428405.1 Alphaproteobacteria bacterium | reverse complement strand
ACCGCTTCGCGCGCCGCTTCGAGGCCGGCATAGCGAAACCCATCGGGCGTCACGCTCATCGCGCCGCCATTGAGGAAAATCACGACCGCGTCGCCCGTTTCGGGCCAGGCGGCGGCGAAGGCCTGATAGCCTGGAAAATTGATCCCCCAATGCCAGACGACAAGCGGTTCGCCGCGCTGCAAACCAACGCCCAGCCCCCAGTCATAGTTTTCATTGACCGCGACTTGCGGTCTGAGCATTTCCGCGATCAGCGCCGGATCGACATGCTGGGGGTCCATCAGCTCTCGGAGGAATAGCGCATAATCGGACGGCGTCGTGCGCAGTCCGGCTGCGGGAAGGAAATGCGACTCGCGCTCGCTCAACGGGATGGCCGGCCGCATGATGAACAACGCCGCCACACCGACGGCGAGCACGAGACCGCTGATGCGCCGCGCCGCGCCTCCTCTGCTCAACAGCCACGCGGCTGCAATCGATGCCGCGAGCATTGCAGCACAGACACCGCTGATGATCGCCCCGTTGGACGCGCCAAACATTCTGTAAACGACAAATATGCCTGCACCGAACGCTAGCGCGCCGATCAGCATTGGCGTCCAACGGCGCGCGATTGGTCCTGAGAATCTGAATAGATGCGCAATGCCTGCGTTCAAGAGCAAGAATGGCGCGCCGATGAGTGCGGCGATCAAAAACATGGCGCCCGCCGGCAGCGTCGCTTCGAGACCGGGTAGCGCCATCTCTGCGCCGTCCGCGCTTCGCGCGCCGAACGTCGAGTCCGACATGGCGAGCATCGGCAGCACCACTTCATTCATATGGCTTTGGAAGCTGCGCCCAGTGACCCGCTCAATTTCTTCCGCTGCAACCAGGAAGCCTGCGCCCGCATAAGCGAACTCTCCCGCCTCGCCGACCGGCTCAGGCGCCTCGCCGAGCGCGTTGTCGAAGCCGGCGGAATGGCTCAGCAATTGCCGCAGCGTGAAGCTGTACGCGCCCCGCCTGATTGGCGCATCGAGGTCGAGCGCGCCCTGTGCGACCAGCTGCATGACGGCGTAAGCGGTCAGCGGCTTGGACAGCGAGGCCGCTTCAAAGCGGGTGTCCGCACCGACGCCCTCAGAGGAGAAAGCTGCGCGCGCGCCGTCGGTCCACGTCGTTACGATTTCACGGTCTCGCATCACGGCCGCAGAGACGCCGGGCGCGCCGCCGCGTCGCAAAACCCCGCCCAAGGCGCGCTCAAGCGCGGCTTCAATATCGGCCTCAGCCACCCGAAGTCCGGCGACATCACTTGCGGCCGGGTCGAACACGGGCCGAATTGCGGATGCGAGACCGAGCCCCAGCATCACGAGCAGATATACAAGCGCGCGCAATTCCATCACCCTTCGCTTTATGGCCAGATGCGCCCAACCACGCGCTCAGATGCGCCGCCGCGTTGTTTTCGACTGAACGCGCGGCGGATCCTGCGAGCTATAAGCACTTCGAGGACGAAACGATGTCGGACCTGGCTCAGATATCGGAGCAAAAACGCGCCGCCCGCATCGCCGGGGTCGCGTATCTCCTGATCTTCATCGGCGGCATCTTCGCTGAAGTGTTCGTGCGCGACCGGCTCGTCGTTTCCGATGACGCCGCGACAACGGCGGCGAACATCATCGCCAATGAAGGCCTGTTCCGCATCGGGCTCGCGGTCGACATGATGGTGTTCGCGCTCGATGTCTTGGTGGCGTGGGCGTTCTACGTCCTCTTGCGCCCGGTCCAGGAAGGACTTGCGCTGTTATCGACCTTCTTCCGGCTGGTCATGGCGGCGATGCTCGGTCTGAACCTGCTGCACCAATATGCAGCGCTATATGCGCTCAACGGCGCGGACCATCTCTCCGCTTTCGAGCCTGCCCAGCTGGAAAGCCTGTCGTTGTTTGCGATGCGGGTGCATGGCATGGGCTACAATGCGGGCCTCGTGTTTTTCGGCTTCGCCATCATCGCGCTCGGCGCCGCCTTGTTTCGCGCGCGCTATGTGCCGCGCATTCTGTCGGTCGGACTTGCGCTGTCAGGCGTCGTTTATCTGCTCACCAGCTTTTCGAGCATTCTGACGCCGTCGATCACGGGGAGCCTGTTCGTCCTTTTCCTGCTGCCTGTCGCCGCCGAATTGGGGCTTGCGCTTTGGTTGATGATCATGGGCGCGCGCATTGAGCCGCCGCGCTGAGCGCCGACCGGGCTCGTGCGCGCGTGCGCACGCGCTTATAATGCGCCCATGAGCCTGACCGACCCTTTCGGCCGCGACATCACCTATCTTCGCATGTCGATCACGGATCGATGCGATCTGCGCTGCACCTATTGCATGCCTGCACGCATGCGTTTTCTGCCCAAGCCTGAAGTGCTCACGCTGGAAGAGATCGACCGGCTGTGTTCGGCCTTCATCCGCAAAGGCGTGCGCCGGCTGCGCCTGACCGGCGGCGAACCGCTGGTGCGCCGCGACGCGATCTCGCTCATCGAGGCGCTGAGCCGGCATCTGAAGTCGGCTGCGCTCGACGAGCTGACGCTGACCACGAACGCCACGCAGCTCGCCCGTCACGCCGATGCGCTGGCGCGATGCGGCGTCCGGCGACTGAATATTTCGCTCGACACGCTTGACCCGGAACGCTTTTCGCAGATCACGCGCGGCGGCGAACTGGCGCGCGTTCTTGAAGGGATCGACGCGGCGCTGGCGGCAGGTCTGCACATCAAAATCAACGCCGTGGCGCTGGAGCGCGACAACCGGGCAGAGCTGCCCGCCATGATCGAATGGGCGCATCAGCACGGCATGGACATCACGCTGATCGAGGTCATGCCGATGGGTGCGGTCGAGGCGGCGCGCCACGAGCAGTTCGCCTCGCTCGCAGAAATTCGCCGCGAGTTGGAGTCGCTCTGGACACTGAGCGACCTGCCCGACCGCACGGCCGGTCCGTCGCGCTATGTCCGGGTGGCGGAGACCGGCGGGCGGCTCGGCTTCATCACGCCGCTCACCGGCAATTTCTGCGACGGCTGCAACCGCGTGCGCGTGACCTGCACCGGCCGAGTCTATCAATGTCTCGGCCGCGACGCGCACGCCGATCTGCGCGCGCCGCTGCGCGCCAGCGAAGGCGACGAATTGCTCGAAGCCGCCATCGACGCCGCCATCGCGCACAAGCCCTTCGGCCACGATTTCGAGCAAGCCGCCGCTGCGCGCCGCCCCGCCGTGCCGCGCCACATGTCGACGACGGGAGGCTGAGCGCAATGGCGAAGCTCTTGTTCTTTGGCAGGCTGAGCGACGCGGCCGGGCGCGCTTCGGAAACGCTCGCTTTGCCGAAAGATGCGTGTACGGCTCATGAGCTGCTCAACCTGATCAAGTCCCGGGAACCTGCGCTGGGCGCCGCGCTCGACCATCCCAGCGTGCGCATCGCCGTCAATCAGCGTTTGGCTTCGAGCCGCGACGTCACGCTGAGCGACGCTGATGAAATCGCCTTCCTGCCGCCAATGAGCGGGGGCTGATCGCTGATGGTCATCGTTCAGGCTGAATCCTTCGACGCCGGCGCGAAGATCAACGCCTTCATGCAGGGCCGCACCGATGCCGGCGCCTGCGTCAGCTTTACAGGCGTCGTGCGCGATGAAACGCAAAGCGCGCGCGTCGCGGAGCTTGCGCTCGACCATTATCCGGGCTTCACGGAAGCCGCTTTGGAAAAGCTTGTTGCGCGCGCAAGAACGCAATGGTCCGTCGGCGACATTCTTCTCATTCACCGCGTCGGCCCCATGCGTCCAGGTGATACGATCGTATTGGTCGCCGTCGCCGCAACACATCGCGACGAAGCGTTCGAGGCCGCGCGCTTTCTGGTTGATGCGCTAAAGACGGACGCGCCGATCTGGAAAAAGGAAACAGCGCCGGACGGCTCGGTACGCTGGATCGAGCCGCCTGCTGAACTCAGCGCGCAAGGTTGAAGGACGCCATGCACGGCATAGACGAAAAGCTCGAATTCACTCCGGTGCGTATCGCCGTGCTAACCGTCAGCGACACCCGCGACGAAACAAGCGACACGTCCGGCGACACGCTCGCGCAGCGCATTGAGGACGCGGGCCACGTCCTCGCGGCCCGCGCCATCGTGCCCGACGACCAAGCCAGAATCGTCATGACCGTGCAGAGTTGGATCGATAATCCGGACATCGATGTGGTGATTTCAACGGGCGGCACGGGACTGACCGGCCGCGACGTTACGCCGGAGGCCTTCGAGACGCTTTTTGACAAGCGCATGGAAGGCTTCTCGGTCGTCTTCCATAATGTCAGCTATCAGAGCGTCGGGCTGTCGACTATGCAGTCGCGCGCCACGGCCGGATTGGCGCGCGGCACGATCCTCTTCGCCCTGCCCGGTTCCAATGGTGCGGTGAAAGACGGTTGGGACAAAGTCATCCGCTTGCAGCTCGACTCGCGCCACCGGCCCTGCAATCTCGTCGAGCTGATGCCGCGCTTTATGGAGCGCTGACGCTGAGAAGGATTGATCGCTCTTGAGCAAAGACCTCACCCATATCGACGCAGACGGACGCGCGCGCATGGTCGATGTCTCCGCCAAGGCGGAGACCGCCCGTGAGGCCATCGCGACGGGACGTGTGCGCATGACCGACGAAGCGCTGGAAATGCTGCGCTCCGGCGGCGGCAAGAAGGGCGACGTTCGCGCGGTCGCTGAGCTCGCGGGCGTGATGGCGGCGAAGAAAACCGCCGACCTCATTCCGCTCTGCCATCCCCTTGCCCTCACCTCCGCGAAAGTTTCCGTTGAGGCGGTCGAGGACGGCGCGCTCGTCACCGCGCGCGTTAAGACGACCGGCCCGACCGGCGTTGAGATGGAGGCGCTGACCGCCGCCTCCGTCGCGTGCCTGACGGTTTATGACATGCTCAAGGCGGTCGACCGTACAATGACCATCAGCGACATCGCGCTGGAGCAGAAATCGGGCGGCGCCTCAGGCGATTATCGACGCACGGCGAGCTAGCGCCATGATGAGCGTGGACGAAGCGCGCGCGCTGATGCTGCGCGAAACTTATCCGACGGGCGTGCAAGCCATCGCACTCGAAAACGCTCTGGGCCACAGGTTGGGCGCGGACGCTGTCGCGCGGATCAGCCAGCCGCCATTCGACGCCTCCGCGATGGACGGCTGGGCTGTGCGCTGCGCGGACACTCCAGGCGATCTGCGGATCATCGGCGAAAGCGCGGCCGGACGCCCGTTTGACGGCGCACTCGGACCTGACGAAACAGTGCGCATCTTCACGGGGGCCGAACTTCCTCAGAATGCAGACGGAATTGTCATTCAGGAGAACGCGAAACGCGACGGCGACATCGTTCGCATGCCGGCGGCCAAGCCCGCCCATATCCGAAAGAGCGGGATCGATTTTCGTGCGGGCGAGACCGTGCGAACGGCCGGTCAGCGCTTAGACGGCGCCGCGATGGCGCTTCTGGCGGCTGCGGGCTGCGACCCGGTCCAGACACACGCCCCGCCGCGTGTCGCGGTCATAGCAACCGGCGACGAACTCGTCGCACCGTCTGATGAACTCGGCGCCGGCCAGATCTATGAGTCCGTCAGCTACGGTCTCAGCGGACTGATCAAGAGCTGGGGCGGCGCGCCGCAGCGCGCGGGCCGGCTCCCCGATGACCTCATGCAGACGGCTGACGCCATTAAACTTGCATGCACGAAGTTCGACCTTGTCGTGACGATCGGCGGCGCCTCGGTCGGCGATCACGATGTGGTCAAGCCCGCCGTTCAGGCCATGGGTGGCGAGATTCTCGTCTACAAGATCGGCGTGAAGCCGGGAAAGCCGACTTGGTTTGCGTCCTGTCCCGGCGCTTGTGTGCTGGGTCTGCCGGGCAATCCGGCGAGCGCGCTTGTCTGCGCGCATCTGTTCCTTAAGCCGATGCTCGACGTGTTGCAGGGCAAAGCGCGCGCTGACGCTAATCCGCGCATTCAGATAGGCGTTCTCGATACGGAGTTATCTGCAATCGGCGACCGAGAGACCTATTTGCGCGCGATGGCCACGCCGAACGCCGAAGGGCGTTTTATCGCCTCGCCTCTTTTGCGCGATGATTCATCGCTGCTAACGCCGATGGCGCGGGCGAACGCGCTCATCCGACGAGCGCCTGGCTCGCCAGCGTGCGCAGCGGGCGAATGCGTTGAATTGTTGTTGCTGAACGGCGAGGACTGAACCGCCGCCGCCGGAGATCAAAGACCTCCAACGGCGGCGACTTCAGCTTACTCCGCAGGCGGAACCGGCATGCCCTCGACATAAGGCGCGCCGGCCTCACTCAAGGCTTGCTCAAAGGCCGGAACCGTCTCGGTCAGAAGCGTGTTGAGGCGTGCACGAAGCTCCTCGAACTCGGCCTCCGCGATGTCCATCGCTTCCACGTGGCTGGGCGCCGGACCGTAGGTCGCATAGCCCGTGCCGAGCTGAGCAAAGCTCAGACGCGCGCCGACCGTATCGGGCAGCGGATCGAACAGCTGACCCGACTGATTGCCGTTCAGCGCCTCGCCGATCTCGTGGGTCTCCGTGCGAATGGCCTGCCAGTCATCGTCCAGCGCATCCGGCGCGGTCTCGGTCCGGTGCATCGCCGTCTGCAGATTGGCGAGATGCGTCTCGAGATTGGTCAGCGCCATATTCGCCGCCGACACGCTGCGCTCAAGTTGCGCCGTGCGCCGCCAGAACGCCGTGACTTCGGCCGGGCTCGCCTGAGGCAGAGCGCCCTCTTCGCGCAGCGGCACGACTTCGAACGTCTCCGGTCCGGCGAGCACGGTCGTCTCGCCGCGCACGCGCTGCGACAAGGTCACAGTGTACGTGCCCGGAGCAGCCAGATGACCCTGCGGCTCATCTTCCGGATAGCCCGCCTCGGCGCCCACGGCTGAGACCGGCGGATAACGCAGGTCCCAAGTGGCTCGATGGAAGCCTGCGCCGACCTCGCCCGAAA
>JAUIEH010000142.1 GCA_030428405.1 Alphaproteobacteria bacterium | reverse complement strand
CGGTTTGCGCATAACAAGCGCACGCCGCCGGTGAGCAGGACGCAATCTCCAAGCACGATCTGGGCGCGATTGCCCGGCGCCGGCCAGGTCGTCAGCCGGATGGGCGAGTCCGCGCTGGCGAGCGCGTGAAGATGATCGCCGGCGCTGATGCCTGCGCCGAACACCTGCACATGCCATGGCCGGACGATGATCGGATCCGCGCCGAGCGCTTCAAATTGCGGGCGCAAGAAGCGTTTCGCCCACCAGGCTTCGTAGCCGTCATGGAGATCGCGCAGCCATTTGGGTCGGTGATCGCGTCGCATGGCGCGCCATCCTAGGCAGGAACGCTGCGCGCGATAGCCGGCTTGACGCGAAAACCGGTCGCGGCATTGATGCCGGCCATGAGCGAAAGCGCTGAAGACGCGCCCGTCGATCCCATCGATGCGGCTATTTTCGACCGGCTCGCCGCCGTCAAGGAGGGCGGTTCGATCTGCCCGAGCGAGGCGGCGCGCGCGCTCGATGCTGAGCAATGGCGGCGCATGCTGCCGCATGTGCGCGCCCGCGCGGTGGCGCTGGCGCGCGCGGGCCGGCTTGTCGTCCTGCGCAAGGGAAAGCCGGTCGACCCGAATAATTTCAAAGGCGTCTACCGGCTCGGATTGCCGCAATGAGCCAAGCCGAATTGCAGATTGAAGAGCGCTCCGTTCAGGCGTTTGAAAGCGTCTGGCCGATCGTGCGCGCCGCGATCGAGGATGGCGAAGCCATCGCCTTGCCGCGCGACGCCGATATCGAGGCCGGACGCAATTATTGGTCGCCGCCAGGCGCGCGCCTGTTTGTTGCGCTGATCGACGGCGAAACCGCCGGCACGTTCTATCTGAAGCCCAATGGCGTGGGCCCTGCGGCTCATGTCGCCAATGCCGGTTTCGCGACGGCGCCGGCCTTTCGCGGCCGCGGCGCAGCGCGCGCCATGGGTCTGGAAGCGCTCGCCCAGGCGAAGGCGGCGGGCTTTGTTTCCATGCGCTTTAACTTCGTCATCGCGACCAATGAGGTCGCAGTGAAGCTTTGGCGCGACCTGGGGTTCGAGATTGTCGGGACCTTGCCGCGCGCCTTTCGCCGCCCGTCCGGAGATTTCGCCGACGCCTATGTCATGCAGCGCGACCTCTGAGGATCAGCGCGCCGCGCTGGTCGATCTTCTCGCCGACATTCGCGCCTGCCGCGTCTGTGCCGCGCATTTCGATCACGAACCGCGTCCTGTCGTGCGCGTCGATCCGCGCGCGCGCATCGTCGTCAGCGGTCAGGCGCCGGGCATTCGCGTGCACGAGGTCGGCGCGCCCTTCGTTGATCCGTCCGGTGAGCGGCTGAGGGATTGGATGGGCGTGGACGAGACCGCATTTTACGACCCCGCCAAAGTCGCCGTTATTCCGGCGGGCTTCTGTTTTCCCGGCTACACCACAGGCGGCGCCGACAAGCCGCCGCGCCCAGAATGCGCGCCGCTTTGGCATCAGCGGCTCTATGCGCTGCTGCCGAGGGTGGAACTCATCATTCTGGCCGGCGCTTATGGTCAGAGGGCCTATCTCGGCAAGCGCGCGAAACCGTCTATGACCGAAACGGTCGCGACCTGGCGGGACTATGCGCCGCTGGTCGCGCCGACGCCGCATCCGTCCTGGCGCAACAATGCGTGGATGAAGAAACACCCATGGTTCGAAGCCGAACTCGTCCCCGATCTGCGCGCCCGCGTCGCGAACGCTTTGCGCGCGCCTTGAGCCGCTGCACGGCGGCGCTCGCTGTGCTCGTCGCCACCGCTTGCGCGCCGCATCTGCAGGGCAGGCTGCCGTCAAACTCTGACGAGATTAATCCGCGTCTTGAAGAGGACCGGGTGGTCTCCTTTGACGGCGCGGCGCTCGGGCTTCAGACCTGGACGCCTGAAGGCGAAGACGCGCCATGGGCCGCCATCGTCGCCGTTCACGGCATGAGCGAATATTCCGACGCCTGGTGGATGGCCGGGCCGTGGTGGGCTGAGCGCGGCATTGCGGTCTACGCCTATGATCAGCGCGGCTTCGGGCGCTCGCCGAACCATGGGCTCTGGCCCAAGCCCGAGGTGATGTATCGGGATTTGACGACCGTCATTGAACTCGTGCGCGCGCGTCATCCCGACGCCGTAATCGCCGCCGTGGGCCAGAGCATGGGCGCGGCCACAATCGCCGGCGCCGATCAGCTTGCGCCGGCGCCGATCGCGGATCGCGTGGTGCTGTCAGCGCCTGCCGTGCGCGGCTGGTCGAACTTGCCGCCACATTATTCGGCCTCGCTCTGGACAGTCGCGCATGTCGCGCCCGGTCTCGTCCTCCGGCCGCCCGCCAATCTCGACATTCGCGCCAGCGACAATGATGAAGCGCTCTACCGCAATGGCCGTGATCCCTTATATCTGCACGACACCCGCGCGGACGTGATTTACGGATTGGTCGGCCATATGGAACGCGCGGCACGCGCGCAGCCCGGCCGAGACGGGCCGACTTTCGTCATTTACGGCGCCAATGATCAGATCATCCCGCCGGAAGCGGTCGAGCGTTTGTCGCGCCGTTTCGGGCCTTGCGCGTCTTCGGCGTTTTATCCCTCAGGCTGGCACATGTTGTTCCGTGATTTGCAGGCGGAGACCGTCTGGCGCGATGTCGAAGCGTTTTTGCGCGACCCGGCTCAGCCGCCGCCTTCCGGAGCGTCTCCAATTTTCGACGCCGCGCCAACGGAATCCTTATCTTGTTCGGTCACGCTGCGCGCTGAAGACTTGAGCGATTGAACGGCGGATTCGTGGGCGCGGCGCAGAAAAGCGCGATGGCAAAGACCTTTTCAGCTCTGCGCTCGTTATGGCGCGGCGGCGAAAGCGCGCCTGAAAACGCGGCTGAAACTGTCAACGTCGACACAGCGCCGCCCGCCGAGACCGCTCCACCCGAACCCGACATCATTGCCGCAGAACTATTATGGGGCGCCGGCCGCGAGCGTCCGGGCGATGCGGGGTTCGACGCCAAATTGCTGGCCCCGCTGGGCCTGAACGAGGAAAGCAAGCTTGCGATTTTCGGCGCCGGGCTCGGTGCCGTCTGCGAAAGCGCGGCCGAGGCGGGCGCGGAGGTGACGGCGTTTGAGTGGCGCGGCGCCTGGGGCGCGCAGGCCGAAAGCTTCCTGCGCCAGCGCGGGTTGCGCGAGCGGGTTGCGCTGCAAAGCCTCGACCTTGCCGCGCCGAAAGCGCCTGAAAGCTTGTTCAACGCGGCCTGCATCATTGACCGCCTCGGCGAGGCGAAGGCGCAGACGCGCCTGCTGAAATGCCTCGCCCGCGCGCTGACGCCGAGCGGGCTCGCGGTCATTGTTGAAAGCGTTGGCGAAGATGCAGAGCCTGAAAGCCTGATGGATGATCCGCCTGACGGTCCTCCGGGCGTCGAAGCTTGGCGCGAAAAAATTGCACGAGCGGGCCTTGAGATCGTGTCCAGCGACGAAGTGTCCGGACAGGCCATCGTCGCTGCATATGCCGCACATGACGCAGTGCTCGCCCGCACTGCCTGTTTCGCCAAGCGTCATCAGGGATCTGCGGCCGCCGCCGAGGTGCTCGAGATGGCGCGCGACGCGCTCGAAACGTCGCAAAAACGTCTCAAGGCGCTTGAGCGCGGGGACCTCGGCGTTTATCGCTTCCTCGCGGCAAAGTCCGCTTCGCCAGGCTGACGACTCGAGCAGCGAAAGCCTGGCGCGGCGCAGCGTCGCGGTTCGTCGAAATTGCTAGGGCGCAGAGCATTATGAGCCTGTTTGACTCACCTGACTTCGACAATCATGAGAGCGTGACTTTCTTCTCGGACGAGGCGTCCGGATTGCGCGCGATCATCGCCGTTCACTCCACTGTTCGCGGGCCTGCCTCAGGCGGCGCGCGATTGTGGAGTTATGACAGCGACCAGGATGCGCTGCGCGACGTTTTGCGCTTGTCGCGCGGCATGAGTCTCAAATGCGCGATGGCCGATCTGCCGCTCGGCGGCGGCAAAGCCGTCATTATGAAACCCGACGGCGCATTTGACCGTACAGCGATGTTCACGGCCTACGGCGCCTGCGTGGAACGCCTCGGCGGTCAGTACATCACCGCTGAAGATGTCGGCGTCACGCCGAACGACATGCGTGCGGTTCGTACACAGACAAGGTTTGTTGGCGGGCTTCCGGAAGGCGAGGCGGCGTCCGGCGATCCCTCGCCGATTACGGCGCGCGGCGTGTTCATGGGCATCAAGGCTTGCGTGGAGCGCGCCTTCGGGCGTGACGATCTGCGCGACATGCGCATCGCGGTGCAAGGGCTCGGCCATGTCGGTTCGTATTTGTGCGGATTGCTTCATGAAGCTGGCGCGCGCCTGATTGTGACGGATGTCGATCTTGACGCCATGCGCGATGCGGAAGCGCGGTTCGGCGCCACGACTGTGGAGCCCGACGCCATCTATGATCAGGATGTCGAAGTGTTTTCGCCTTGCGCGCTCGGCGCCATCGTCAATGCCGAGACGCTGCCGCGCCTGAAATGCAAAGTGATCGCCGGCGGCGCCAATAATCAGCTTTCAACGCCGGCTTTCGGCGAACAGGTGCTGGACGCCGGCATTCTGTATGCGCCGGACTATGTCATTAATGGCGGCGGCATCATCAATGTGGCGGCCGAGATATCCGGCAAATATGATCCGGAATGGGTGGACCAGAAGCTCGACCGGTTGATCGACACGCTCGGCGAGGTGCTGGATGCTGCGCGTGCAGAGGGTCGCCCCACAAATTTCGTCGCCGAAGACATCGCCCGTTCTCGGATTGTCCGTCCAGAGCCTGCGCCGGCTCCGGCCGAGTAAGGCGCTCTTTTGACTGATATTCGTTAGACGGCGCAGACCCGCGCATAAGCGGGTTCAATATGCATGGAGACGCGTTCACCGGCTTGCGGCGCATCCGCGACTGGTGCGCGTACAGACCAAACCGGCGCGCCGACATCGGGCGCCACTTCAATGCGTGCATAGGCGCCGAACGGCCGCGACGAAATCACGGTCAGGTCGCCGCCTGTCACAAGGCTTGCGCCTTCCGGCCTCACCAGCGCCGCCGCCGTTGCGCCGTCTGGCACGCCGCCTGCGGCAAGGTCGGCGAAGGGCGTGCGCAGACGTCCGCCGGTGACTGATCCCGACCAGATGTTCACTTCGCCGGTCAGTCGCGCAGCGGCCGGGCTGACCGGATTGAGATATACATCCGCAGGCGCGCCCGTTTGTATGACCCGGCCTTGCGACATCAAGGCGAGTTCGTCGGCGAGCGCCATGGCTTCCTCGACGTCATGCGTGACGATCAAAGCTGCAGCCTCGGCGTGCGCCAGCACTTCCTTGGCGCGGTCGCGCGTCGTGCGGCGCAACTCGCCGTCGAGATTTGAGAAGGGTTCGTCCATGAGAATGGCGCGCGGCGAGGGCGCGAGCGCGCGGGCGAGGGCGATGCGCTGTTGTTCGCCCCCGGACAATTCATGCGGGAAGGCGTCTGCGCGATGGCCGAGCGCGACCATCTCCAGCAATTCATTCGCGCGGGCCTTGCGCTGGCGTGCGGGATATTTGGATAGACCGAAGGCGACATTGGCGCGCGCATTAAGATGCGGAAACAGCGCGTAATCCTGGAACACGACGCCGACGCCGCGCTTTTCCGGCGGCGTCACGCGCGAGGGCGTTGATAGCAGGCGTTGGCCGGCGCGGACCTCGCCAGAGTCGATTTGTTCGAGTCCTGCAAGCACGCGCACCAGCGTGCTCTTGCCAGAGCCTGACGGGCCGAGCAGGGCCGTGACGCGGTTCTTGCGAATGGATATCGAGGCGCCGTCGAGCACCGGCGCGCCGCCAAGCGCGCGGCGCACGCCGTCGGCTTCAAGAACGCTTTCGGCGCCGGACATCAATAACGCGCCTGATCGGACAGCGAGAGCGCACGCGCAGCCAGCGCCAGCGGGACCATCGCCAATAACGGGATCGCCAAAGCCGGCGCTGCGGCTGCGCCAAGCCGTTCGTCATGGGCGTAGTTATGCGCCATGACGGCCAGGGTCTCCATATTGAACGGTCGCAGGATCATCGTCGCGGGCAGCTCTTTCAACACCTCGACGAATACCAGAAGTGCGGCGGAAAACACCCCCGCGCGCGCAAGCGGCCAGTGCACGCGCACCAGAACGTCGCTCGCCCCGGCGCCGAGACTGCGCGCGGCCCCGTCAAGATTCGGCGCGATGCGCTCAAGCGCCGTGTTCACAGGACCGAGCGCCGCAGCGGCGTAGCGTGTTTGATAAGCGAGCAATAATGCCGGCACGCCGCCGATCAGTGATATCGGCGCAAGACCGCCGGCGCCTGACCAGATTGCGTCGAGGCCCGCTTGCGCGGCTGAGAAGAAGGCGAGCGCGCCGAGGGCGGCGACGGCGCCGGGCGCTGCGTAGCCGGCAGCGGCGATCTGGCTCGAGATGCGGGCGAAGAAGCTGCCTGCGCGCGCCGCTGCGCAGACTGCGAGCGCAACCAGAGTCGCGATCAAGGCGGCGGTCAGACCGAGCGCGGCCGAATTGAGCGCGGCTTGCGCAAGCCCGTCGGGCGCGCCGTTTTCTCCAGCGAGCCAGGCGAGACGGCCAATGGGAAGAAGGAGACCGATCACGATCGGCGTCACGCAGGCGAGCGCGGCGAGCAGCCCTTGTGCCGCGCCTAGCCGGCGCGGCGGTAACGCGCGTTGATTGCGCGTTCCGCCCGACACGCGCCGGCGTCCTCGCGCGCGACGCTCGACCCAGATCAGCGCCGCGCAGAACACCAGCAAGATGAGCGCGAGACGGGCGGCGGCCACGGGTTCTCCCGCCGATTGCCAGGATCGCAGGATGCCCGCCGTCAGTGTCGGCACGCCGAGATGGTCGACCGTGCCGTAATCAGCGAGTGTTTCGATCACGGCGAGGGCCCCGCCGGCTGCGATGGCGGGCCAGGCGAGCGGGGCGAGCACG
>JAUIEH010000141.1 GCA_030428405.1 Alphaproteobacteria bacterium | reverse complement strand
ATCGGGAAATATCATTCCCTGCCCACTGATGCGTCCACCAAGGTCGACGCCCAATCGGTCGGGGTGACCTATGACGGCGTGCCCGCCATCATGGATGTGTCCGTCGAAATCCCTGACCGCGCGGTAACGGCGCTGATCGGCCCGTCGGGCTGCGGCAAGTCGACGTTTCTGCGTTGCATCAACCGCATGAACGATACGATCGAGGCGGCCAACGTAACCGGCCGCATTCTCATTGACGGTCAGGACGTCAATGACCGCAGCATCGATCCCGTCACCTTGCGCGCAAAAGTCGGCATGGTGTTTCAAAAGCCCAATCCGTTCCCGAAATCGATTTACGACAACATCGCGTATGGCCCGCGCATTCACGGCGTTGCTTCGAGTAAGGACGAACTCGACCACATCGTCGAATCCAGCCTCAAACGCGCCGGCCTCTGGAAGGAAGTCTCCAACCGCCTGCGCGAGCCGGGCACGGCGCTATCCGGCGGTCAGCAGCAGCGCCTCGTCATCGCGCGCGCCATTGCGGTCAGCCCACAGATTATCCTGATGGACGAGCCGTGCTCGGCGCTCGACCCGATCGCGACGGCCAAAGTCGAAGAGCTGATCGACGAGTTCCGCGAGAATTATTGTATCGTGATTGTCACGCATTCCATGGCGCAGGCGGCGCGCGTCTCTCAGTGCACCGCTTTTTTTCACATGGGAAAACTAGTGGAATTCGGCGAAACACGGGATATCTTCACGAATCCGGCTGACGAGCGCACCCATGACTATATAACCGGCCGCTTCGGTTAGCCGCAGTGTTTCACACGGAGGTCGTTTCTGAATGACCGAACATACAGTCCGCTCCTTTGCAGTCGAGCTAGACCTTTTGGCGGACGACATCGCCCGGATGGGCGGCCTTGCAGAGAGCGCGCTCGCCGCGTCGATTGAATGCGTAACGCGCCGCGACAGCGAGAGCGCGCAGGAAATTATCGCGCGTGACGCGAAGATTGACGCGCTCCAGCGCGAGGTCGAGCGTCGCGTCGTTCTCTTGCTCGCGTTGCGTCAGCCTTTTGCGCAGGACCTTCGTCAGGTGGTCGGCGCCTTAAAAGTTTCGCTCGACCTCGAGCGCATCGGCGACCTTGCGAAAAACATCGCCAAGCGCACTTTGGTCCTGAACACGGACGAACCGGCGCCGCTGACCGGCGCGCTCGAAAGCATGGGCCGTCTGACCGTGTCGCTCGTGCATGACGTGCTTGATGCAAGCGCGCAGCTCGATCCGGCGTCCGCCATGCGCGTATGGATGCGCGACGACGAAGTGGACCAGCATTACGATTCACTTACGCGCGCGCTTTTGGCGCAGATGGCCGACAAGCCTGACGCCTTGACGTCTTGCACACATTTGTTGTTCGTCGCGAAGAACCTTGAGCGCGTGGGCGACCACGCCACCAACATCGCAGAAGTCGTCCATTTCATCGCCACCGGCGAAGACATCATGGCGGCCCGGCCCAAGACCGAGGCGATACCGATACCTGAGCGTAACGAGTAGGGCTGAAGTGAGCGCGGGCTTTCGCTGAAGCCGGCGAATTGATGGGGGCTGAAGGTGAATCCGTACGTACTCATCGTTGAGGACGAACAGTCCTTGGCGACCTTGTTGCAGTACAATCTGGAAAAAGAAGGCTTCCGCGTCGGCATGGCGCGGGACGGCGACGAGGCCATGATGATGGTCGACGAAGAACAGCCGGACCTTCTCGTGCTTGACTGGATGCTGCCGAAAGTGTCCGGCATCGAAGTTTGCCGCCGGCTGCGCGGGCGCGCCGACAGCCGCAACGTTCCGATCATCATGCTGACGGCGCGCGGCGAAGAGACCGACCGCGTGCGCGGGCTCGATACGGGCGCGGATGACTACGTCACCAAGCCGTTTTCGATGACCGAGCTGTTTGCGCGCATCCGCGCAGTTCTGCGCCGCATCCGGCCGGGACTGGCGGAAGATCGCGTGACCTGCGGCGACATTTCGATCGACCGCGTCGCGCATCGCGTGACGCGCGCTGATGTCGACATCCATCTTGGGCCGACCGAATTCCGGCTGCTGGATTATCTGATGCAGCATCCCGGACGCGTGTTCTCGCGCGAGCAGCTGCTGGACGCAGTCTGGGGCTCGGACGTTTATGTCGAAGTGCGCACGGTCGACGTGCATATCGGCCGCTTGCGCAAGGCGCTGAACCTGAAAGACCGTCCCGATCCGATCCGGACGGTGCGCTCGGCTGGCTATTCCTTCGATATCGACAGCGCGAAAGCGGCCTGACGCGTCACCGCGCCAGGCCGTTTTTTACGCTCTGCATCGCCAGCGTGCGCCTATGGGCGCGCGTTCACCACGACATGCGCCGCGAGGCGGCGATGGCGTCGAGCGCGGTGGTCGCGTCTTCCGACGAGCGCCGGCGACGCTTGGCGGGCTGGTAGGCTTGCACCGCGTGCGAGTCGCAGTAAGGCGAACCGGATTTCGGCCGGCGGCCGCAAAAGCGGAAATTGCGGTCCGAGGGATCGCCGATCGGCCAGCGGCAGACGTGATCGGACAGGGTGAGCACGGTGGCGAATTCACCATTTGGCAGGCGCTGCGGTTCGACCGGCGCCGGCTTGGTTGCAACCCGCGCAACAAAACTGCGCGGCGACGGCCTGACCGCAGGACGCGGCCGATTGGATTTGGCGACAGCCCGCGTTGGCGGCCGGGACGGCGTCGCGCGCCCTGACAGTCCCAAACGGTGTACTTTGCCAATAACGGCGTTTCGTGTGACCCCGCCGAGCTCCTTGGCGATCTGGCTGGCCGACAGGCCCTCGCCCCAGAGCTTCTTCAGCTTTTCAACTCGTTCATCAGACCATGACATGACGCTTCTCCGTTCCGTACGGCGCAGCCGCAAAATGCGGCACTACATTTAGCGCCATAACGCATCGCCCCCTTCAGCGAAGCACAATGTATAGTACATAGGTGACCCCGGGCCACCAAATGATGATTTTAGTTTATCCCCAGCACAACATGTAGCCAAGACCGATTCTGAGTTGGTGGCGAGTCCGCCGCGCGACGTGATAAGAGCGCGCGCAAACGCATCGGAGCATGGCCATGAGCGACAACCCGACGACACGCGCGCGAGAGATCGGCGCCGTAAACTGGCTCGGCCTGCGCACGCTTCTCGAAAAAGAAGTGCGCCGCTTCCTGAAGGTGTTCGTGCAGACGCTGCTCGCGCCGGTGGTTCAGACCGTCTTGTTCATGGCGGTCTTGTCGCTGGCCTGGGGGGCGGCGCGCGGAGACGTGCTCGGCGTCGCGTTCACGCAGTTTCTTGGCCCCGGCCTTGTGATGATGGTGATCCTCACCAACGCCTTCGCCAATTCGTCCTCGTCGCTGATCGTGTCCAAGCTGCAGGGCAACGCCGTCGACTTTTTGATGCCGCCCTTATCGCCGGCCGAGCTGACGGCGGGTTTTGTCGGCGGCGCGGTCGCGCGCGGCGTGCTTGTCGGCGCGGCCTCGACCTTGTGCATCGCGTTTCTTGCGCCGTTCGAGATGCACTCGCCGCTGGCGGTTCTCTATTTCGCCTTTTCAGGTTCGATCATGATGGGGTGCGTCGGTCTCATCGCCGGAATCTGGGCGGATAAGTTCGATCATCTCTCTGCGGTGACGAGTTTCGTCATCACGCCGTTGACCTTCCTTTCGGGGACCTTCTATTCCGTCACCATCCTGCCCGATGCGATCGAGCAGGCGGTGCACGTCAATCCGTTCTTCCACCTCATTGACGGCTTCCGCTACGGCTTCATCGGCGCATCGGACGGACATGTCGGAATAGAGGCGGCGGCGGTTGCTGCGATCAATGCGGCGCTGATTGCGGCGTGCTATTTTTTGATGCGCTCGGGCTGGCGGCTGAAAGCCTGAAGCCGGCGCCTCGAGCTTAGGAGAAGCGAATGCCGGGACATCTCTATGACACTTACGCGCCGCCCGCGATCGACTTCGAGCGCGGCGAGGGCGCGGTTCTGTTCGACAAGGACGGCAAGCGCTATCTCGACTTCATCGCGGGCATCGCGGTCAACGCGCTCGGCCACGCCCACCCCAAGCTGGTTGACGCGCTGAAGTCGCAGGCCGACAAGCTCTGGCACCTTTCCAACATGTTCAAGAACCCCGGCGGCGAGGAGCTGGCGGCGGCCTATTGCGACGCAACCTTCGCCGACCGCGTCTTCTTCACCAATTCAGGCACCGAGGCGATCGAGTGCGCCATCAAGACCGCGCGGCGTCATCATTTCGACAACGGCGCGCCCGAGCGGATCAAGATCATCGGCTTTGAAGGCGCTTTTCACGGGCGCAGCTACGGCGCCATCAACGCGGCCGGAAATCCGAACTATCTGGAAGGCTTCGGCCCGTCGCTGCCGGGCTTCGTCCGTATACCGTTCGATGATTTCGACGCGCTCGACAAGGCGCTCGATGAAACCACGGCGGCGGTGATCCTCGAGCCTGTGCAAGGCGAGGGCGGCGTGCGCTCCTGGCCCGACGCAAGTCTCAAGCGCGTGCGCGACATGACGCGCGAGCGCGGCGCCTTGCTCATCTATGATGAAGTGCAATGCGGCGCTGGCCGCACGGGCCGTTTGTTCGCCCATCAATGGGTCGACGGCGCCGAGCCTGACATCATGGCCGTGGCCAAGGGCGTCGGCGGCGGCTTCCCGCTTGGCGCGTGTCTGGCGACGGAAGAAGTTGCAGGCGCCATGGTGATGGGCACGCATGGCTCGACCTATGGCGGCAATGCGCTGGCCATGGCGGTCGGTTCCGCTCTGTGGTCGGAGATTTCCAAGCCCGAATTTCTCGAGCATGTGCGCGACGTTTCCAACCATCTCGTGCAGGGCCTTCACGGCATCAAGGACGCCCATCCCGATGCGGTCGTCGACGTGCGCGGCAAGGGGCTCTTGCTCGGCATGAAGATGAACATCCCGAACAAGGGCGTGCGCGACGCCGCCCGCGATCGCGGCCTTCTGATCGGCATGGCGGGCGACAATGTCGTGCGCCTGGCTCCGCCTTTGATCATCGAGCAGTCACATGTGACCGAAGCGCTTGCGACGCTCGAAGAGGCGATTGCGGAGACGAGCGCGAAGGCGCCGGCCTGACATGACTTCCGCTCAGGCGGACATATTAGGCGGCCGAGACGACATCGCCGCGCCGTTCCAGCTCGAAGGCCGCTCGGTGCGCGGCCGCGTCGTTCGCCTGGGCGCGTCCATCGATGCGGTCTTATCCGCGCATGATTATCCCGAGCCGGTCGCGCGCGTGCTCGGCGAGGCGGTCGTTCTGTCGGTGCTGATCGGCTCGTCGATGAAGTTCGACGGCCGGCTGATCGTCCAGACGCGCGGCGATGGGCCGGTCTCGTTTCTTGTCGCGGAGTTTTCGACGGACGGCGCCGTGCGCGCCTTCGCCAAGGTCGATGAAGAGCGCTTCGAGGACCTGCTTGCACGCGAACCCAATCCTGGCGCAGCGCTTATGCTGGGATCCGGCGATTTGGCGCTGACCATCGATCAGGGCGTCGAGCATGAGCGCTATCAGAGCATTGCGCCGATCGAGGGGCGCACGCTGTCGGACATCGCTCAGGGATATTTCGAACGATCCGAGCAGGTGCCGACGCGCATTCGGCTGGCTGTGTCGTGCACGGACGGCGCCGATGGCGAGCACTGGCGCGCGGGCGGCGCCATCCTGCAGCGCATTGCCGGTGATGATGCGCGCGGCGACAGCGAGGAAGACTGGACCAACGCCCATATGCTGTTTGAGACGCTGGAGGCGGGCGAACTGATCGATCCGGAGCTTTCAGCGGGTGACTTGTTGTTCCGCCTGTTCCACGAAGACGGCGTACGCATTTTCTCCGCACTCGACATTGAGCGGCGCTGTTCGTGCTCGCGCGAGCGTGTCGCAGGCGTTCTGGCGAGCTTTCCGCGCGCTGAAGTATCCGAGATGGTGGAAGGCGATGGCTGCGTGCGCGTGACGTGCGAGTACTGCAATCGCGACTATCGCATCGCGCCGAGCGAGCTGAGCGTGAAAGGGCTGTCCCGGGACGACGGCGCGGCGGGCTAAGACCGCCAGAAGCTGGGCGCGAACAACACCAGCACCGCCAGCACTTCGAGACGACCGACCAGCATGCCGACCGACAACACCCATTTGGCGTTGTCGGGCAGGCTGGCGAATGTGCCGGCCGGTCCGATCGTGCCGCCAAGGCCTGGTCCGACATTCGAGATGGAGGTCGCCGCTGCGGACACCGCCGTCGTGAAGTCCTCGCCCAGAAGCGACATGATGATCGCGAGCACGGCGAATGAGGCGAGATACAAGAACACGAAGCTCAGGACCGAATAGACCGTGTCGTCGGTGAGCTTGCGGCCGGCATAGCGGATGGGCGCAACGCCGTGAGGGCGCACCATCTCGGAGAGATAGGCCTTGAGTGCCGCGAACATCACCTGAAACCGGAAGATCTTGATGCCGCATGTCGTCGAGCCGGCGCAGCCGCCGACAAATGTCAGCAAAAAGAAAAAGGCGAAGGCGAACGGGCCCCAGCGCACATCCGCGCCGGCATAGTCCGCGGTCGCATAACCGGTGCCGGTCAGAATGGAGACCACATTGAATGCGGCCAGGCGCGCGGCGCGCGCGAACTCCAGATCGGAGGCGAGCGTCAAATAACCGGTCATGATGGCGACCAGCGCGCCGGAAAGCGCGAGAAAGGCGCGCATTTGCGGATCGGACAGGGCGGCCCGCCAATTGCCGCGCAACGCGATCATATAGACGCCAAACGGCATGCCGCCGGCGAGCATGAAGAAGATGGCGGCGATGTCGGCGCGCTCATCCATGAATGCGCCCATGGACGCATCCGAGGTCGAAAATCCGCCGGTCGCGATCGTCGTCATGGCGTGCGCGATGGCGTCGAAGCCGGGCACGCCGAGCATACGGTAGACGATGGCGCAGATCGCGGTCAGACC
>JAUIEH010000140.1 GCA_030428405.1 Alphaproteobacteria bacterium | reverse complement strand
TCCCGCAAAGGCAGAACCGGGAGCGTCTTCGTTTCCGGCATAAATGGTCTCCTCCGACCGGCCTGCGCTCAGCGGACGCCGACTCGCGCAAAAGCGCCAGCACCCGCCGCAGCCGTCGAGACATTCGACGGGCCGACCGTGTTGTGGGACGAGCGCCAAGACAGACGCCCGCGTGTTGAGAGAAATTTGGAGACGAGCGCGTCGCCCTTCAAGCGCTCAGGGCGCCTGAAGGGCCAACTTCGCTGGGAATATCACGACGCCGTGGCGCCGTCGCCGCGCCGCTCGGCGTAAATATAGAGCGGCTTTGCGCGTCCCTCGACGACTTCGGGATTGACGACGACCTCTTCGACGCCGTCCAGACCCGGCAGGTCGAACATGGTTTCAAGCAGCACCGACTCCAGAATGGAGCGCAAGCCGCGCGCGCCGGTCTTGCGTGCGATCGCCTTGCGAGCGGCCGCGCGCAGCGCATCGTCGGAGAAGGTCAGGCGGACATTCTCCATCTCGAAAAGCTGCTGATACTGCTTCACGAGCGCGTTTTTCGGCTGAGTCAGAATGGTGACCAGCGCGTCCTCGTCGAGATCCTGCAGCGTCGCGATGACCGGCAGACGACCGACAAATTCCGGGATGAGACCAAATTTCAGAAGGTCTTCCGGCTCCACGCCGCGAAGAACATCGCCTGTGCGACGGTCTTCGATGTCCTGAACATCCGCGCCGAAGCCAATCTGCGTGCCGCGGCCGCGCTGCGAGATGACTTTCTCGAGCCCGGCGAAGGCGCCGCCGACGATGAACAAGATATTCGTCGTGTCGACCTGGAGGAATTCCTGCTGGGGATGCTTGCGCCCGCCCTGCGGCGGCACGGAGGCGACGGTGCCTTCCATGATCTTCAGCAAAGCCTGCTGCACGCCCTCGCCCGACACGTCGCGGGTGATCGAGGGATTGTCGGATTTGCGCGAAATCTTGTCGACTTCGTCGATATAGACGATGCCGCGCTGAGCGCGTTCGACATTGTAGTCGGCCGACTGCAGCAGCTTGAGAATGATGTTTTCGACGTCCTCGCCGACATAGCCGGCTTCGGTCAGCGTCGTGGCGTCCGCCATCGTGAACGGCACGTCGAGCATGCGGGCGAGCGTCTGCGCGAGCAGCGTCTTGCCGCAACCCGTCGGTCCGATCAGCAAAATGTTGGATTTGGCGAGCTCAACATCGCCGGTCTGGCCGGCGTGGTTGAGGCGCTTGTAGTGATTGTGCACGGCCACCGAGAGCACGCGCTTGGCGTGGTCCTGCCCGATGACGTAATCGTCGAGCACTTCGCAAATCTCGCGCGGCGTCGGCACGCCTTCGCGCGATTTGACCAGCGAGGACTTGGTTTCCTCGCGGATGATGTCGGTGCAGAGCTCGACGCATTCATCGCAGATGAAGACGGTCGGGCCGGCGATCAATTTGCGGACTTCGTGCTGGCTTTTGCCACAGAACGAGCAGTACAGCGTGTTCTTGCCGTCGCCGCCGGACTTTGAGGGGGTGTTGGCCATCATCGCTCCCGGGCGGCCGCTCTCCTGGGCGGCCAAGTTTCGAAATCACCGCTTGCAAACGCCGCGCCGCGATTTCGTCCGCGCATTCTGCGCAAGTTCATACGATCACACATGACGGAACGCGATCAAGCGTCCCTATCGTGGTGAACGCTATTCCGCGCCGTCCTTCTCGCCCGTGCGCTTTTCATAGACGTGGTCGACGATCCCAAACTCACGCGCCTCGTCGGACGACATGAAGAAGTCGCGGTCAAGCGTCTGCTCAATGGCATCATATTCCTGACCGGTGTGCTTTACGTAAATCTCGTTGAGCCGACGCTTCAGCTTCATGATGTCTTCGGCGTGGCGCTGAATGTCGGAGGCCTGGCCGCGGAAACCGCCCGAGGGCTGGTGCACCATGATGCGGGCGTTCGGCAGAGCGACGCGCATATTGGCTTCGCCGGCGGCGAGCAGGAGCGAGCCCATCGACGCGGCCGAGCCGATGCAGACCGTGGAAACCGGGCTGCGGATATATTGCATCGTGTCGTAGATCGCGAGACCGGACGTGACCACGCCGCCCGGCGAGTTGATGTACATGGCGATCTCTTTTTTCGGGTTTTCGGACTCGAGAAAGAGAAGCTGCGCCGTGATCAGGCTGGCCATGCCGTCTTCGACCGGACCGGTCAGGAAGATGATTCGCTCCTTCAGGAGGCGCGAGAAGATGTCGTAGGCGCGCTCGCCGCGGCTCGTCTGCTCGACGACCATCGGCACGAGATTCATCGCCGTCTCTATAGGGTCCGCCATCTTGGAATCCTCCGACCGGGCGCCGCGCGCCGGACGGCGCGCGCGAAAAGTGACATCACGATATCTGATTGCGCGCGCACCCATTCAAGTGCGCGAACAAGGATGCGGAACGTGACGCGATTTGGGTGACCGGAAGGTAAACGCGGCGGATATTCGCGTCGACTATTCGTCCTTGAAAAGGTCCTCGCGGCTCACCGCCTCATCAGAGACTTCCGCGAGCTCGAGAATGTAGTCGACGACCTTCTCTTCATAGATCGGCGCGCGAAGCTGGGCGCGCGCCTGCGCGTTGCTCGCAAAATACTGCGCCACTTCGCGTTCCCGGCCCGGATAGCGGCGCGCTTCCATATTAATGGCGCGCGCCATCTCCTCTTCGGTCACGTCGATATTCGAGCGACGCCCGATTTCGGCGAGCACGAGACCCAAACGCACGCGGCGTTCAGCGATCTTTTTGTAATCCGCCTGCAGCTCGTCCTCGGACTTGCCCTCGTCTTCCGGCTCAACCTCGCCGCGCTCAAGGTCGGCTTTCACCGCGCGCCAGATGGCGTCGAACTCCGTGGAGACCATGCGCTCGGGCAGATCGAAGGCGTGGGCTTCGTCGAGCTTGTCGAGCAGGCGCCGCTTGAGGCGCTGGCGCGACTGGTTGTCGTTTTCGCGCTCAAGGTTTTTGCGCACGACATCTTTCAGAGAGTCGAGGCTTTCAAGACCGAGCTGCTTGGCCAGCTCATCGTCGAGCTTGGCCTCTTCCGGCGCGCCGATTTCCTTGACCTTCACCTCAAACACGGCCGGCTTTCCGGCGAGGTCGGCGCTCGGATAATCTTCCGGGAAGGTGATGTCGAACTTGGTCTTGTCGCCGGTTTTCACGCCGACGAGATTTTCTTCAAAGCCGGGAATGAACCGGCCGGCGCCGATGACGATGTCGACATCGTCGGCCGAGCCGCCTTCAAAGGCTTCGCCGTCGATCTTGCCGACAAAGTCGATTTTGACCTTGTCGCCGTCTTCGGCTTTCGAGCCCTTCTTCTTCGGGTGATAGACCTTCTGGTCCTTGGCCACCTCTTCGAGCGCGCTCATCACGTCATCGTCGGAAATCTCCGCCGTCGGGCGCGTCAGCGTCAGACCGCGCAGCTCCATCGGCTCGAATTCCGGCATGACTTCGACGCGCATCTGAAACGCGAGATCGGCCTCGCCCTTCGCGACCGCTTCGGCGTCGGAGTTCATGTCGATTTCAGGGAAGGCCGCCGGGCGCAGCTCGCGCTCGTCCATCGCCTTCTGGCTGGTTTCACGCACCGTGTCGTCGATGATCTCGTCCATCATCGAGCGGCCGAACATCTTGCGGATATGGGAGGCCGGAACCTTGCCCGGACGGAAGCCCTTCAACCGGACTTGCGGCTGAATTTCGTCGATGCGCTTGGCGAGGCGGTCGGCGAGATCGCGCGCCTCGATGCGGACTTCGAAGGTGCGGCTGAGGCCGGAATTCTCGGTTTCGGTGACGTGCATCGGTATCGCTTGGTCTGGTGCGTTGATCGGGGCGCGCGCGAGCCTTTGCAGCCCGGCGGCGCGTAGGAAATGCGGCTTATGTCATGCAGGCTTGGCCGGGACAAGCGGGCGCGCGGACCAAGCCGCAGACGCCGCCGTCAGGGATGTCGAAATGATGGTGCGGATGGAGGGACTCGAACCCCCACGCCTTGCGGCGCTAGGACCTAAACCTAGTGCGTCTACCAGTTCCGCCACATCCGCGTGCGGCGGGCGGAATATCACTTCGTTCCGGACATGGCGAGGGTGATGGCTTGACGCGCACGCCCGGCCCGCGCTCTTTGCTTGTTCCCTCTCGCGCTTTGCAGAAAGCAAGCGGAACCATGACAGAACGCACTGACGACGATGACGCCGCCCGCGACGACGCGCCCGAGGTCGAAACGGCCGTAGAGGACGACGCGCTCGACACCGCCGAGGAAGAGGCCGTCGAGGATGAACGCGACGAAGACCTCGACGAGGACGTCGAGGCGTCGGACGATGACGATGAAGACGTCTCTGGCGACGACGAACTCGAAGCGTCCGACGACGATGACGACATCGATGACGACATCGATGACGACGTCGAGGCGTCGGACGACGACGCGGACGAGGACGAGGACCTCGACGATGATGATGACGAGGATGACGACGACGTCGCCGAAGCCGATGATGATGATGTCGATGACGAGCCCGAAGACGACGAGCAGGACACTGTCGAGCTAGACGACGAAGCTGAAGAGCTCGCGGCTTCTGCTGAGGAAACGAGCGAAGAGGCCAACGAAGACGCAGACGAAGACGACGTCGAGGACGACGCCGAGGAAGCATCCGCAGACGCATCGGATGACGGCGAGGATGCAGACGGCGAGGACGATCTCGTCGAATATGAACTTGAACCCTCCAATACAGCCGTCGCTGCAGCCGCAGCCTCTGGCGCAGCCGCGCTCGCCGCTTCTGATTCACCGGCCGCTTTTTGGATTGAGCGCTATGATGAGGAAGAAACCGGCTGGGAGCGTCCCGGCCTCAATCCGGCTTATGACGCCTGGCGGCGCTCAGAATCTCTGAAACCGCCCGCCAGCGTCATCATCCCCGGCTGCGGACGCTCGCCCGAACTGACCGCCATGGCGGAAGCGCGCTTCAAGGTCATCGGCGTTGATTTCGCGCCCGCCGCCGTTGAGTGGCAACGCGCCGCCCTGCGCGCCGCCGATCTCAAAGGCGAAGTCGTGCAAGGCGACATTCTGAGCTGGGCGCCGAACAGCCCTGTCGATGTCGTATACGAACAAACCTGCCTTGCTGCGATCCCGCCCGTCGACCGCCCCGCTTATGAGCGCCAGATCCATAACTGGCTGAAGCGCGGCGGCAAGCTGTTCGCACTGTTCGTGCAGAAAGACCGTGAAGGCGGTCCGCCTTATGCGTGCCCTATCGCCGACATGCAGGCCCTGTTCCGCGAGGAGCGCTGGGAATGGTCGCCGCCGCCTTACCTGCCGGCCCCGCACCCGATCGGCGCGGTCAGCGAACTCGGCGTTATACTGACGAAAAAATAAGCGGCTTTTCGTAAAAGGCGACGTCCCAATAGCGCCCGAACTTGAATCCGACATCGGAAAAGACGCCGATACGGCGAAAGCCGGCCTTTTCATGCACGCCCACCGAAGCCGCGTTCGGAATGACGAGCCCGGCCACGGCGCGATGGACGCGCGCCTCAGCGAGTGCGTCGAACAAGGCTGCATAAAGCTGCGCGCCCGTCCCGCGGCGGCCTCGGCCATGGCGCACATAGATCGCGGTTTCGACCGTTTGTGCGTAAGCCGGGCGTGTACGGAACTCATGCGAACAGCAATAGCCTTCAATCTCGCCATCCGCAGCGCACGCAACGAAGCACCGATGCGGCCCTTCGCTTGAGAACCTGGTCAGCCAGGCCGTGCGCTCTTCGACGGTTTTTTCATCAGTGTCGAACGTGGCCGGGCTTACGCGCACATAGTGGTTATAGATGTCGGCGAGTGCGGCGGCGTCGCGCGTTTCAACGGCGCGGATGAGCAGTCCGCGCGCGCTCATGCGTCGCCAAACACCCGGTCCGGCGGCGGGAACGCAATCAACAACACCCATCCGACCACGGCCAATCCTGAGATGACATTGGCGGCGCCCATGCCGAGAAAGGCGCCGGTCACGCCGCCGAGCTGACCGCCGATCCAGGCGCCCGGCGCCAGCAAGGCAAGCGCGCGCGTGAATGTCATCGCCATGCCGGGCAAGGGCTTGCCCAGTCCATTGAAACCGGCCGAAGCCGACATGATGACGCCATAGCCTGCAGCCGTGACGGGCAGGATCAGGAGATAAAGGCGCAACGCCTCACGCGCGGTCTCATTGTCCGTAAACGCTGCAGCGATGGGCGCGCGAAACAGCGCTAAGAGCGTCGCGACGGCAACGCCCCAGACCAACGCGATCGTGAAGCTCATCTGAAACGCCTCGCGCACGCGTTCGGTCTTTTGTGCGCCGCTGTTTTGTCCCGTCAGCGGACCAATCGAGGCCGACAGCGCAAAGAGCGGGATGATCGCCAGCGCCTCGACGCGCGCCGCTGCGCCAAAGCCCGCCACGACATCGGGCCCGAAACGCGCAAAGCCTGCAACGACAATGGCGAGCGCGACGGGGTTGATCATGTTCGAGCCCGCCGCCGGCACGCCGATCCGCGCAATGGCGCGCCAGGACTTCGCCAATTCGCCCGGTCCTGCGCGCTCGAAGGTGATGAGCTTTTCGCGCCGGACGACAAGCCAGCCGGCCATCAGAAACGCGCAGGCGTTGGCGATCGCCGTGGCCAGCGCCGCGCCCGCCACTTCAAGGCGCGGAAACGGGCCGAAGCCGAAGATCAACATGGGGTCGAGCACGAGATTGATGACCGCGACGAGCACCATCAAAAGGCTCGGCGCAATGGCGTCGCCAAGCGCGCGCAGCGACGTCATCGCGATCATCGGCCCGACAATGAAGACCACGGCGACATACCAGATGCGCATATATTCGTGGATGTGGACCATCAATTGATCGCCGGCGCCCATGGCGCGGAACAAGGGATCGATCGTCACCAGACCCAGCACCGAAACGGTGAGCGCGACCAAGAGCGCCAGGCCGAAGGCATGGGTCGCAAGCCGACGCACCCGCTCGCGATCGATCCCTTG
>JAUIEH010000139.1 GCA_030428405.1 Alphaproteobacteria bacterium | reverse complement strand
TTCTACGAGACGATGTGCGAGCTCGACGCGCCGGCCATGATCCATGTTTCCGGCTCGTGCAATCCCGCCTTTCATGCGACCGGCTCTTATTACATCGCCGCCGACACCAACGCCTTCATGCAGTTCATCGAGGGCGATCTTTTCAAGGACTTTCCGACTCTGCGCTTCATCATTCCCCATGGCGGCGGCGCGGTTCCTTATCACTGGGGCCGCTATCGCGGTCTCGCCGACATGCTCAAACGGCCCGCGCTCGACGGCCATGTGATGCAGAACGTCTATTTCGACACCTGCGTTTACCATCAGCCGGGCATCGACCTTTTGTTCGAAGTCATCGACATCGAGAACATATTGTTCGGCTCGGAAATGGTGGGCGCTGTGCGCGGCATTGATCCGCAAACGGGACAATATTTCGACGACACCAAGCGCTATGTCGATGCGCTCAACCTGACCGACGCGCAGCGTCACGCCATATTCGAGGGCAATGCGAGGCGCGTTTATCCGCGTCTCGACGCGCAGTTGAAGGAGCGCGGACTATGACCTTCATCCGCAATCGCTGGTATGTCGCCGCCTGGGACGGCGAAGTCGGCGCAGCCCCGCTCGGCCGCAAGATTTGCGATGAAAACATCGTGCTCTATCGCAAGCTCGACGGAACCGTCGTCGCGCTGCGCGACGCCTGCCCGCACCGGCTCTTGCCGCTTTCCATGGGCATTCGCGAGGGCGACGCCTTACGGTGTCGCTATCACGGTCTGAAGATCGGCGCGGACGGCACGCCGGATGAAATGCCGCTGCGCAACGACCCGATCAACAAGAAAGTCTGCGTACCCGTTTATCCGGTGACGGAGCGACACCGCTTCATCTGGGTGTGGATCGGAGATGCAGAAAAAGCGGATGTCGAGCTGGTGCCTGACCTTTGGCCGTGCTCGGCCGAGGGCTGGACGTTTGACGGCGGCTATACGCATGTCAAATGCGACTACAGACTATTCGTCGACAATCTGATGGACCTGACGCACGAAACTTATGTGCACTCAACCTCCATCGGCCAGATCGAGTTGATGGAATCCCCGCTCGAGACGCGCGTCGAGGGCGACCGGGTCATCCTGTCGCGCTGGATGCCGGATGTGGAGCCACCGCCGTTCTGGCGCACATTTCTCGGCAAGGAAGGCCGCGTGAACCGCTGGCAGATCTGTGAGTTCATCGAGCCGTGCTCAGTCATTATCGATGTCGGCGTTTCACCGGTCGATGCGGGCGACACGCTAGAGAGCCACGATTCCGGCGTGCGCGGATTCGTCATCGACTCCATGACGCCGGAAACCGAAACGAGCTGTCATTATTTCTGGGGCATGGCGCGCAATTTCGCGACCAATGACCACGGCGTCACGCTGCGCATGAAGGACCAGCAAAACATCGTGTTCGGAGAAGATGTCGAAGTGCTCGAAGCACAACAGCGCTCGATCGCGGAAAACCCCGACATGCGCTTGCGTGTGTTTAATATCGACGCCGGCGGCGCCCATGCGCGCCGGGTCATTGAAAGGCTGATGGCTGATGGCTGACCGGGTCTCGGAATATCTCGCCGCGTTCGACGACATCCCGGGAACGCGCGTTTACACCACCAAGCGCGCGCGCCAGGGTTACTGGCTCAACCAGTTCTGCATGAGCCTGATGAAGGCGGAGAATCGCAAACGCTGGCTCGCCGATGAACGCGCTTATCTGCAGGACTGGCGGATGACGGACGAACAAAAGGACGCCGTCCTGGCGCGCGATTACAATCGTCTGCTCGACCTTGGCGGCAATATCTATTTTCTCGCCAAGCTGTTTTCGACCGATGGGCTCAGCTTCGTGCAGGCCGTCTCGACCATGACCGGCATGAGCGAGGACGAATACAAGGCCATGATGATGGCTGGCGGCCGCTCGCCCCAAGGCGTTCGTTCGATCAAGGAGGGAAATTGACATGGCGCGCCTGACAGCCGGCATCGCTTCAAGCCACGTGCCCTTGCTCGGCGTAGGCATCGATCAGGGCAAGACTGAAGAGGACTATTTCAAGCCGATCTACGCGGGCTATGACTGGACGCGCGAATGGATCACGCAGCCCGACAACAAGCCCGATGTCGTCATCCTGGTCTATAATGACCATGCGTCCGCATTCGACATGAACCTTATACCGACATTCGCGATCGGCTGTGCGGATGAGTTCCAGCCCGCCGATGAGGGCTGGGGCCCGCGCCCCGTTCCCACCGTGAAGAACGACGCCGATTTCGCCTGGCATGTCGCCCAAAGCCTCATCCTGGATGAGTTCGACATGACCATCATCAACGACATGGATGTCGACCATGGCCTGACCGTGCCGCTATCATTGATGTTTGGTCAGCCCGCCGAATGGCCCGCCAAGATCGTGCCGCTCGCCGTCAATGTCGTCACCTATCCTGTCCCGTCAGGCAATCGCTGCTGGATGCTTGGCGAAGCGATCGCGCGCGCGGTTGAAAGCTATCCCGAAGACCTCAATGTTCAGGTCTGGGGCACGGGCGGCATGAGCCATCAGATCCAGGGACCGCGCGCCGGTCTCATCAATCAGGAATGGGACCAGCGCTTTCTCGACGACCTGACGAAGGACCCTCAGCGCTTGCGGAAACTTCCGCATATTGAATATCTGCGCGAGACGGGCTCGGAAGGCATCGAAATGGTCATGTGGCTGATCATGCGCGGCGCGCTGGGCGACAATGTCCGCGAGCTGCACCGCCATTATCACGTTCCCGCCTCCAACACGGCGGTGGGCCATGTCGTATTGGAGAATTGCTGATGAAAATCGCGCTCGCCGGCGCCGGCGCCTTCGGTGAAAAGCATCTCGACGGCCTGGCCAAGATCGACGGCGTTGAAGTGGTCAGCCTGGTCGGGCGCACTTTGGACAAGACCAAAGCGATCGCCGAGAAACACGGTGTCGGCCACGCCACGACCGAGCTCGACGAAGCGCTCGCCATCAGCGACGTGGACGCCGTCATACTTTGTACACCGACGCAAATGCACGCCGCCCAGGCGATAGCCTGCATGGATGCGGGCAAGCATGTCGAAGTCGAAATTCCTTTGGCGGACAGCCTGGCCGATTCGCAGGCCGTGCTTGCCAAGCAGAAGGAAACCGGCTTGGTCTGCATGGTCGGTCACACGCGCAGATTCAATCCCTCGCATCAATGGGTGCGCAACAAGATCACCGCCGGCGAACTCGCCATTCAGCAAATGGACGTGCAGACCTATTTCTTCCGCCGCACCAATATGAATGCGCGTGGCGAGCCGCGTTCCTGGACAGACCATCTGCTCTGGCATCACGCCGCGCACACGGTCGATCTGTTTCAATACCAGACCGGCGAAAAGGTCGTAGCCGCCCATGCCGTCGAGGGCCCACACCATCCTGAACTCGGCATCGCGATGGACATGTCGATCCAGCTTAAGACCGAGAACGGAAAACTCTGTACGCTGTCCTTATCCTTCAACAATGACGGGCCGCTCGGCACATTCTTCCGCTATATCTGCGACAACGGCACCTATATCGCGCGCTATGACGACCTCGTCACAGGACGCGAAGAAGCCATCGACGTCTCCGATGTCGATGTCTCCATGAACGGCATAGAGCTGCAGGACCGCGAATTCGTCGCCGCCATTCGCGAAGGCCGCGAGCCCAACAGCTCCGTCGCTCAAGTGCTGCCGTGCTATGAGGTGCTGCATCAGCTCGACGAGCAGCTCGCGCGCGACCGCACCGCTTGACGCAACGCGCCGCGCGCGCAACACCCGAACCTCGCCATTGAGCCTGAACAAAGACGCCCGATAGGAGCGCCTGACCATGATGACGCGCACACTCGCCGGAAAGACAGTCAAGCCGGTCGGTTTCGGCTGCATGTCCTTGTCGCACGCTTATGGCGTTCCGCCGTCTCCCGAAGACGGCGCCAAAATGCTGCACCGCGCGCTCGATCTTGGCTACGACCATCTTGATACGGCGCGTCTATATGACCTCGGCAAGAACGAGGCGCTTATCGGCGAAACGCTGAAATCCCGGCGCGATGAGTATTTCCTCGCCACGAAATGCGGCATCGAGATTGATGGTCCGAAGCGCCGCATTGACTGCAAACCCGAGACGATCCGGCGCGCGGTCGAAACCAGTCTGAAAACGCTGCAGACGGATTATATCGACCTCTATTACCTGCACAGGCGCGATTTCGACACGCCGATTGAGGAAAGCGTCGGCGCGCTGGCGCAACTCGTCGAAGACGGCAAGATCGGCGGCATTGGGCTTTCTGAGATGTCCGCCGAAACGCTGCGCCGCGCTGCAAGCGTGCATCCCATCGCCGCGATGCAGACGGAATATTCGCTTTGGTCGCGCAATCCGGAAATCGCCGTTCTTGATGCGTGCGCGGAACTCGGGACGGCTTTCATTGCGTTCTCGCCCGTTGCGCGCGGCGTCTTGGCCAACGGACTGCGCGACCCCGAAGCGCTGACTGAAAAGGACTTGCGTCGCACCCATCCGCGGTTCAATGCGGAAAACTGGCCGAAAAATCTCGCGCTGGTCGACGGCTTCAATGACATCGCGGCGCGCGCCGGCGTGACGCCGGCGCAATTGTCGCTCGCCTGGGTGCTCTCGCGCGGCGCTCATGTCCACGCCATTCCCGGCACAGCGAATGCGGATCATCTGGCGGAAAACTTCCAGGCGAACGCGCAGGACGTGGACGCCGCCTTCATCGAGGAAGCCGGCGCGCTCATCAATCAGGCGACCGTCGCCGGCCCGCGCTATCCTGAAGCCATGCAGCGCACGATCGACACTGAAGAGTTCGAAGCCACTTGATCGCTTCCGCGCGCGGGCCGCGATAGCTCGGCCGCCCCTTTTGGAAACTCTGTTCTCTCCATCCCCCTGCGCAGGCGGGTTGCGACAATGCGGCTCAGGCGCGCATTGTGGGAATGAGATATATTCGTACTCGCGAAGGTATGAAGGAATGAAAACAATTGAGATGCGCGACGTCGCCGACGACGCCACCGACACGCTGAAAACGCTGGCGAATCCACATCGCCTCATGGCGCTGTGCGAACTCGTCACGGAGGAATTATCCGTCGGCGATCTCGCCGAACGGCTCGGCGTGCGTGACCAGGCCATGTCGCAACATCTCTCCATCCTTCGCGCAAAAGGTTTCGTCGCGACGCGGCGGGAGGGCCAGTCCATTTACTACTCCCTCGCCCGAAGCGACGTTCGGAGAATTATCGAGACCCTGTACGAAGTGTTCTGTGCGCCGAACGAGGCTTCCGAAAAGAACTCGCGCCGCAAACGGACCGGCTAGACGCCGCTCTTACATCGTCTCGCGTTCTCCGCTGCAAAACGCTTTGGAGGAACGCTGATGACTCATGTGGCGATATTGGGTGCGGGATTGGGCGGCGTGCCGGCCGCTTTTGAAATGCGCCGGCTCTTGCGCCGGCGCGACAAGCTGACCGTCATTTCTGAACAAGACACGTTTAACTTCACGCCATCGAATCCGTGGGTCGCTATTGATTGGCGCAAACCGCACGAGATCAAAGCGCAACTCAAAAGCGTTTTCAAACGTAAGCGGATTGATTTCGTCCATGCGCGCGCAACCAAGGTCCGCCCGGCCGACAACGCCGTCGATCTCGCAGACGGCCGCACGATCGAATATGACTATCTCATCATCGCCACGGGGCCCGAACTCGCCTTCGACGAGATTGAGGGACTGGGACCCGATGGCGGCCACACCATTTCCGTCTGCACGACCGACCATGCGGCCAATGCGCGTGCGAACTGGCCGGATTTCGTGGCCGACCCGGGACCGATCATTGTCGGCGCGGTGCAAGGCGCCTCGTGTTTCGGGCCCGCTTATGAATTCGCTTTCATGCTCGACACCGATCTCAGAAAGCGGCGTATACGCGACAAAGTGCCGATGACTTTCGTGACGTCCGAGCCCTATATCGGCCATCTCGGCCTGGATGGCGTCGGCGATACGAAGGGCCTGCTCGAGAGCGAGCTGCGCAATCGCCACATCAATTTCATCACGAGCGCGCGCGTCAAAAGCGTGACGGCGGAGCAGATGATCGTCGAAGAAGTCGGCGCCGACGGCGAGGTGAAAAAGACCCACGAATTGCCGTTCAAAATGTCGATGATGCTGCCCGCGTTTCGCGGCGTCGAAGCGGTGCGCGACATTGAGGGATTGGTCAATCCGCGCGGCTTCGTGACGGTGGACAGACTGCAGCGCAACGCCGCTTTTCCGAATGTCTTCTCGGTCGGCGTATGTGTCGCCATCCCGCCGGTCGGCAATTATCCCGTGCCGGTCGGCGTGCCGAAAACCGGGTTCATGATCGAGTCGATGACGCGCGCGGCGACCACGAATATTCGTGCTTTGATCGACGGCAAGGAGCCTGTCACCGAAGCGACCTGGAACGCCGTGTGCCTCGCCGATTTTGGAGATGGCGGCGTCGCCTTCGTCGCCATGCCGCAAATCCCGCCGCGCAATGTCAATTGGTCTTCCGACGGAAAATGGGTGCACCTGGCCAAGGTCGCGTTCGAAAAATACTTCCTCGGCAAGGTCCGGCGCGGCGTCAGCGAGCCCTTCTATGAGCGCATGACGCTGGATCTGCTCGGCATCACAAAGTCCAAGCGCGCAGAAGCCGAATAAGCGCTGGTCTCGCCCTGCGTTTCACCGCGCCTTGCGGTGAAACGCCCAGGGCGCTGCGGCGAAGACGATCAGGAGCGCGGCGAACAGCCAGCCTTCCGGCCGTAGAAACTGCGCATATTGCTCGGCCAGGCTCAGACCGCGCAGGGTCATCCCGAGGGCGATGTCGGCGCCTTGTTGCAGTCCGAGGCCAATGAGGCCGATCGCCCATAAAGCTGCGCCGTCGCCTGCGAGATGAAACCGAGGCGGAACCCAGCGCGCCGCTGCAATCATCACCATAAGGAGAAAGGGCGCCTCGACGGCCGTCGCCGCCAGCTTGCTCATATGCGGC
>JAUIEH010000138.1 GCA_030428405.1 Alphaproteobacteria bacterium | reverse complement strand
TTTTTTTGCGTATTTGGCGCAAGCGCGCGGGCGCGCCTATGATTGCATCATGAGCCAATCCGCCTCCGCATCCGCGCCGTCGCGCGCGGCCGGCAAGCGCGAACGCGCCACGCGCGCGCGCCGCGAACAATTGCTCGCAGCAGCAGCAAGCGTGTTTCGCGCGAAAGGCCTGAACACAGCGACCATGAATGACGTCGCCGAGGAAGTCGGCGCTGCGAAAATCGTGCTCTACCGCTATTTCGGTTCCAAGGACGAATTGATCAACGCGGTGCTGGCCGACGCCGCTGACCGCCTGTTGGAACTCGACGCCGACCGCGACGCCGACTGGCCGGAGCGTCACCGCCGAATCCTTGCATTCGCGCGTGAGCGCCCGGATGCGATCTTCTTGCTGTTGCGTCATGCGCCCGAGGACGCGCTCTATTCTGCGAACTGGGAGCGCTATCGCGACGCCATCGGCATGCGCACGCGCGAGCGGCTGGAAGCGGCCTTTCCAGGGCGCAAGCCGCGCGCTGTGTCGCTCGAGTTCTGCGCCCAGACGCTGACCCATTTCGTTCTCGACGCCGTGGCGCGCTGGATCAGCGCTCCAGCAAGGAACGCCCGCGCGGACGAGGATTTCGTCAGCTGGCTGAATGTCAATGTCGATCATATGTGCCGGTTATGGCTGGCGCCCAGATCCTCGGACCCTGCCTCGCCCGACAAGCCGTGATGAGCGGCGCTCGCAGCGCTGCGCGTTCGCACGCAGTTTAAGCGTGGGCCGCGTTACTCGTCGGTGGGGGCCGTACGGATCACAGTACGAAAGCCGATATGGGACGCTGAAAAATCCCACTCCTGCGGCTGGCGCGCCGCGGGACGGAAGCGCGCGCAATAGCTTGAGCTGCAAAGATATGAGCCGCCGCGGATGACGCCCGTGCGGCCAGTTTCGTCAAACGGGCTCTGCGTCCACTCCCAGACATTGCCGATCATGTCATAGGCGCCATAGTCATTAGGCATATAACAGCCCGCAGGCGCGAGCCCGGCGAAACCATCCTCGCCCGTATCGATGACGGGAAAGGCGCCCTGCCAGACATTGGCGCGCCATTCGCCGTCCGGCCGGAAGCGCTCGCCCCAGCCGTAAGTCGCGCCTTCGAGACCGCCGCGCGCGGCGATCTCCCACTCCGTTTCGCTCGGCAGATCCGCGCCGAGCCACGCGGCGAAGGCTGCGGCATCCTCATAAGCGACATGGACGACGGGATAATCAGCGCGCGCTGCGATATCGCTGCCCGGCCCGACAGGCGCGCGCCAGTCGGCCCCCTCGACAAACGACCACCAGAACCCGGTTTCCGGATCAGCGCCGAACACAGCTGAACCGGGCGTCAGCAAGACCGGATCAATATCGGGATGGTCGGCCGGGTCCGGCGCACGTTCAGCGACAGTGACATAGTCGGTTGCGTCGACGAATGCGGCGAACTCCGCATTGGTCACTTCGAAACGGTCGATCCAGAATTCGTCTGTCTCAACGACGCGTTCGCCGCCCTCTTCGGCATAGCGCGCGCCTGCGCCGAGCGTGTAGCTGCCCGCCGGCACGTGGACTCGCGCGCGGTCAATGCGCGGCGCGCAATCGGGTCGCTCCAACTCAGCGCCGTCAGCGCGCCCGCTGTCCTGGCCATTGGCGTGCGTCGTCGAAAGCACGGCGCAGACTACCGCCAGCACGAGTGAAATTCGCGAACTCATCAGCCGAGACTAAGCGAGCGCCGGCGCGAAACGAACCGCTCATTCTCTCAGCGCTTTTAGTAGCCGAACGGCTATTCGACCGCTGCTCATTCCTGCAGCCCGCCCACCGTTCTCAGCCTGCACCTCTCGCGGGGCGCCCGGCACAAAAAAATGCGGCGGGCCGAGGCCCGCCGCAAGGGATTGCAACAAGGGGAATTGAGCAATCAGAAGTCGGTCGTGAGGCCGAAGAAGATGTAACGACCAAGTGCGTCGTACACGACCGGGTAGGTGTTGCCGTTCGAGAACGGAGCACCGACGCTGTTCGAAACCGGCGGAGCCGTCTCGTCCAGGATGTTGTTGACGCCCGCGCGCAGCTGGGTGTTCTCCAGGAGTTGCCACGTGCCCGCCAGATCGAAATAACTCATCGCCGGCAGACCACGGAGGTCGAGCGCATTCGCGCCGCCATTGAGGAAGTCATTCGGTGCGACGCCTTCATACTCGACGCTGTCGAAATAGCGCCACGTGAGCGAGAGAGACGCGTTCCACGGCGTATCCCAGGTCGTGCGGAAACGATGACGCCATTCCGGCGACGGCGTGCCGCAGACCGGGCCGTGATAACCGGCGCAGTCATAGGTGGTGGAACCAAACGCCGCGGTCGGCGCCGGCGTGAAGCCGGAAACCGGTTCGGCGATGAGTTCGTCCAGCCACGTGCCGACCAACTCGAAGCGCAGACCACCCGCATTGGACATGCCGACATCGGCGAAATCCAAGGCGTAGCTGATGTTCAAGTCGATGCCCGACGTTTCAAGCGAACCCGTGTTGACGTTCGGGTTGCCGACACCGGCGATCGGGGTGTTCCACAACGAGCCCGTGCCCGAACGCGCGACGAAGCCACAGAAGGTGGGATCGCCCGACTGCACGCACTGGGTCAGGATCGTCTGGGCGCCGATCGGTCCGATCAGGTCTTCAACGGTGATGTTGAAGTAGTCGATCGAGACGTTCAGGCCCGGAACCCAACGCGGCGAAGCCACGAGGCCGAACGAGATCGTGTCGGAGCTTTCCGGATCCAGCGCCGTGTTGCCCGAGGTGAACTGGTTGTACTGACCGGCCGGGTTCGGCGCGATGCCGCCGTACTGACCAGCCGTGACGCCCGAGTTCTGGCACTGCGCCAGAGTGGCCGCCGGCGCCGTTCCCGCACAGGGATCGGTGCCGTTGAACAGCGCGACCTGACGGGTCGAGAACAGTTCGACGACGTTGGCCACACGAACCGCACGCTGGAATGAAGCGCGGAAGCGGAAGTCTTCCACCGGAGCCCAGTCGGCGCCCAGCTTGTAGGTGTCGGTGTCGACGCCCGTGGAATAATCCGAGTAGCGATAGCCGAGGTCGAGGCCGAGCTGGCTGAAGCCAGGACGGTTCTGAACCAGCGGAATGCGCGATTCGATGAAGAACTCAGCGACGTCGAACGAACCAGCGACCGGAAGCGTCGGACCGCCCTGACCGGAAAGGTCAGACAGCGTGGAGGCCGCGCCGAACGGCGCGAAGGCCGAGTCCGGACGGATTTCCAACGTTTCGCGGCGATATTCGAGACCAAAGGCGAGACCGATGGCTTCGTCCGCATACGGGCTTTGACCGCCATACTGGCCAAGGTCGCCCGTGATCGCGCCCGACATGGACTGGATCGTGGTGTTGCCGTCGAGGAAGCCCGCGCCGGACACGTAGTTCAAGGCCGCCGGCGAGACCGAGCCTTCCGAAAACAGATCGTACGGCACGCACGACGGATCCGTGCCAGCCAGGGTGACGGCGCAAACCGGTGCGCCAGTCGCAACGCCAGCAACGCCGCCGACCGCCGGGTTGGGGACGACCGTGAGGGCGTTGGTGAAGCGGCTGATCAGCAGCTCGTTCTGGTAGTTGTTGGCGAGGTGGACGTTGCCGTACAGGCCGTACAGGTCGTAGTCCCAGCCGCCGCCAAGTTCGCCACGAACGCCCGCCGTCATGCGGAACGAGGTGTGGCGAAGGTCGGAGTTACGCGGACCGCCTTCAACGTTACGCTTACCGATATAGACGACCTGGCTGTCCGTCGGCAGAAGACCGTAGCGCGTACAAATCTCGTTGACCTGCTGCGCGGAGAGCAGCGGGTTAGAACACGAAATCGTCGGCGTGACGCCCGGCGGATTGAAGTTGAAGAACGTGCCGGACGGCGCGATCTGCGCGTCCGTGCGGTCGTCCATGAACATGAACGAGCCATAGGCTTCGGCATGACGATTGATTTCGTAACGCGCGAAAAGGCCGGCCGTGTAACGCTCATCCGGACGCTGGAAGAAGTTCAGCGGACCGAAATTGTAGGTCGTGCCAGCGCGCGGAACGAAGCTCGTTCCGGACGGAATGAAGTCGAAGCCGAGATCGGGGATGCCGTCGGGCACAGGCAGACGCGGATTGCCAGGCGTCGGGTTCGGCGAGGAAACGTCAAGCGCCGGATCAAAGCCAGGTCCGAAATTGAAGCCGCCGAAATCGGTGAAACGGCCTTCCGGGATCGTGGTCGAACCCACGCAGGTATAGGCCCCGCCGAACGCACAAGCGGAAATGTCGCGGTCGGCCTGCGAGATCGGATCGATCGAGCGATAGCCGAGATAGCCCGTCACGTTGCCGCGGCCGTCAGGCGTATTCGCGCCGACAACACCGGTCACCGAGAACTGATAGCCGTCCCACACCGTGTCTTCGGCGAGCGCGTTGCCCGCGCCGGCGACGACGCTGCGGAATTCTTCGTGATCGTTCTCATGCTGATAGAACGAGTATGTTGAATCGATGCGGACGCCTTCGAAGTCGTCCAGCATGATGAAGTTCACAACGCCCGAGAGAGCGTCGGAGCCGTAGGTCGCCGAGGCGCCGCCGGTCAGAACTTCAACGCGCTGCACGAGCGCGGACGGGATCTGGTTCAGGTCAGGCGCAACGCCGAACGGCGAACCAGCCGGCATGCGGCGGCCGTTGATCAGCACCAGCGTCCGGACAGAACCGAGATTACGGAGGTTGACGGTCGCCGTACCGGTGGCGCCGTTCGAAACCTGCGAACCCTGGACCGCGAAGGCCTGCGGCAGGTTGTTGACCAGGTCTTCAACGCGCGTAACGCCCTGAAGCTGGAAGTCGTCCTGGCCCAGCGCGGTAACCGGGCTGACGCCGACAAGGTTGGCCTGCGGAATGCGCGTGCCGGTGACTAGGATGCGTTCCGGCGCGTCCTGCGCCGAAGCGCCGAACGACACCGCGACCGCGGCGGCCGACGCCATAAGGCTCGCGCGGCCTGCAATTCTTCCAAACGCGTTCATCTATGCTCACTCCCCCGTGAGGTTTTCCCCTCCCGACCCAATTCGGGCTCGGGCGCACCGAGACGCCCCCGAAAGGACGTACTCAGACGCGGTGAGCGGGACAATTTCGAAGACGTCGTGCACAGCGCAACGCGTGCGAGGTGACGGACAGGAATGGTGGAATTAATCAAAAATCAGATGACGAACGACATATTTGGCCAACCAGCGACAAACGCACTTTTGCAGGCTATGCAGCTATTGGCTTTTGCGCGCGACCACCGTCATAAAGCCGTCAATCAACGACTGTCCTACAATCACGCGACCGACGCCAGCACCCTATTGTATCGGCCAGGCAACGGATCGGAGTCGTGTATGCGCACACGCTCGCAACAATGTGTGCGCGCGCGTGCATAGGTTGAAATCCCGAGAACGCGCGTCTGTCATTCGACGCATGTCGTGGCGCATAACTGGCGTCGATCGCAAATTTAACGGCGTTCGTCTTCGCAGCGCTGAATCTTCGAGTCATCCGTGGAACAATGTTTCCTGCCGCTTTTTGAGCGAGAAGCGGCGCGGTCGTAAGAACGAAAAAAAATGATTGGGACAGCCGCCGCCTGCTCAGTGCAAGGATAGTGCTGGGCGCATCACAGGCGCGGCAGGCATGGCGATATGGCGTTTGGGCGACAGCATTTTCGAACGCGCCGCAGCACTGCGTCTGCGCGCAGCGGGCGCTGTGGCGACATATGGTCGAGCCGCACACGACGCGTTGCGCCTCATGCTGATGCTGTTTCGCCTTACGCGCATGTTCAGCGCGAAGGACGTCGCGTCGCATTGAGCGTCATTCCTTCGCAACAATGCGCCGCGCCCCACGGAGCGCGTCGATGATGGCGAAGGAATTGCGCGTTGTGCTGGTCGACGACGAACCGCATGCCCTGCGCAGGCTGGGCGCGTTGCTCGCCGAACATCGCGATGTGGAGATCGTCGCGCGCTGTAATGACGGCGAAGACGCAATCGAAGCGGTGCGCGAGAAACAGCCCGACGCCATTTTCGTCGACATCTTCATGCCGGAAGTGGACGGCTTCGGCGTTGTCGGCCCGTTTCTCAATGACGACCGGCCGGAAATCGTTTTTGTGACGGCCTATGACGAATACGCGCTGCGCGCCTTCGACGCCCGCGCCATCGACTATCTGCTCAAGCCGATCGCGCGCGAGCGCCTCGCGGAAACCATGGACCGCATTCGCGCCCGCCTCGAAGACCGCCGCTCAGGCGATCGCACGCGCGCGCTTGAAGACACCATTAATGAGCTGCGCTCAGCGCGCGGCGGCGTCGAAAATGACGCGCGCCGGCGCGACCTCTGGATCAGACATCAGGGCCGCGCCGTCCGCGTGGCGCAGCGCGACATAGAGTGGATCGAAGCCGATCGCGACTATGTCAAATTCCACACCAGCGAGCAGACGCTGATGCGGCGAGAATCCATGAAAAGCGTCGAACGCCGGCTCGACCCGGACGCTTTCGCGCGCGTGCACCGCTCGGCCATCGTCAACATCAATCACGTCGTCCGCTCACATACGGTTCGCGCAGGCTATCGCCTGCTCTATCTGACGTCGGGCGCGCAGCTCCGCGTCGGGCGCACTTTCGCGAATGACATCAAGCGCAGGCTCGACCTGAAGGGCCGGCTCTAAGCTCATGGCGCCGGGTTGCGGCGCGTGGCGTCGCACGCCTCATATGGGCGCCCCTTAATCGGGCGCGCCTCACAAAGGTGGGCCGACATAGCTTTCCGCGATGACCCGCTGCATGGCTTCGCTTTGAGCGACATCCGCGAACTCGGCGTCCTGCATGCGTTGTTCGAATGCGGACTGTTCGTCGAAGCGATGGGTCAGCCTTGTGAGATACCAGCTGAACCGCTCCGAGCGCCAGATGCGCGCCAGCGCTTTGGCCGAATAAGCCTCGAGCGCGTCAGCGTCGCGCTTGTCGAACCAGGCGATGAGCGCATCGGCAAGATAGATCACATCGCTGGCGGCGAGATTG
>JAUIEH010000137.1 GCA_030428405.1 Alphaproteobacteria bacterium | reverse complement strand
GACCAGGAAGATTTCTACATCACCTTCGTGCTCGAAGAGGGCGAGCGGTATCGCTTCGGCGAAATCACGGTCTCGACCACGCTCGAAATTCTCAACAATGACGCGCTGCGCGGCGTCATTCCGATCCAGGATGGCGCGCGATACGAGGCGAGCCGCATTGAAGACGCGGTCGACGCGCTGACTTTCGCGGCCGGCTCTGCGGGCTACGCCTTCGTCGAAGTGCGTCCGCGCGTCGAGCGCAACGCCGAAGCGCGCACCGTCGACATCAATTTCGAAATCCGCGAAGGCCCGCGCGTTTACATCGAGCGCATCGACATCGTGGGCAACACGCGCACCGTCGACAGCGTCATCCGCCGCGAGCTCCAGCTCGTTGAAGGCGACGCGTTCAACCGCGTGCTGATCAACCGCTCGCGCAACCGCGTGCGCGCGCTCGGCTTCTTCGAGGAAGTCGAAATCACCGAAGAGCCTGGAACGGCGGAAGACCGCGCCATCGTGCAGGTCGAGGTGGAAGAACAGCCGACGGGCGAATTGTCGCTCGGCGCCGGTTTCTCCTCCGTCGACGCCTTCCTGTTCGACATTTCGGTGACGGAGCGGAACCTGCGCGGACGCGGCCAGTATCTGCGCTTCAGCCTGTCGTCGAGTTCGCGCCGACAAGTGGTCGACATTCGCTTCACCGAGCCGCGATTCCTCGATCGCAATCTCGCGGCCGGCTTTGACCTGTTCAACACGCGCCAGGACTTCCAGGACGAGGCCTCGTTCGAGACCAATTCGCTCGGCGGCAGTCTGCGTCTCGGCTTCCCGATCACCGAGAACGCCTCGCTTGGCCTGCGCTACACGATCCGCAACGACGACATTGAAGTTTTCGCCGGCGCCTCTGACCCGATCGCCTTGCAGGCGGGACAGCGTCTGACCTCGGTCGCCGGCTACACGCTGCGTTGGGATCGCCGCAACGATCCGATCCGGCCGACGCGCGGCTTTGATCTCTCGATCAGCCAGGACTTCGCCGGCATTGGCGGCGACGTGCAGTTCCTGCGCACCGAGATTGAAGGCTCGATCTATCGCGGCCTGTTCCGCGACGTCATCGCCAGCTTGTCCGGCTCTGCGGGTTATGTGTCCGGCTTTGGCGGCGACAATGTCCGCATTACGGACCGCTTCTTCAAAGGCGGCTCGACCTTCCGCGGCTTTGAGACCGCGGGTCTTGGACCGCGCGTCATCTTCACCGATCCGACGACCGGCGAGTTCGCCTTCCGGGGCGATGCGTTGGGCGGGCAATTCTACGCCATCGGCACGGCTGAGGTGAGCTTCCCCTTGGGTCTGCCTGAAGAATATGGCATCAGGGGCAGCGTATTCACTGAATTCGGCACCGTCGGCGTGCTGGATGATGAAGTGGTCATCACGCAGGCCAATACGGCCATCGTGGATGATCTTTCCTTGCGGGCGTCGGCGGGTGTGAGCCTGTTCTGGCGGTCGCCTTTCGGACCGATCAGGTTCGATTTCTCGCAAGTGCTGTCGCGGGAGGACTACGACAAGACGGAGACGTTCCGGTTCAGCACCAGCACTCAGTTCTAGTTAAACGTTCAACCATAAGGGTTTGATCATGGTGGGAAGCAACCGCGCCTTGACCGTCGCGGCCGCGCTTTTGGCCGTTGTCGGCATGACGGCTCCGGCGACTGCAACCGAAGTGCTGGTCCTCAATTCCGAGGAAGTTCTGGCGAACTCCGCGGCCGGCACGCATATCCGCGAGCGTCTCGAAGCGATTGGCGGCGAGATGGAGACCGAGCTTGAAGAGCTTGGCGCGCCTCTGCAGGAGCGCTGGCAGGCGCTGCAGGAGCGTACGGCGGACATGACGCCGGAAGAGCTCCAGGAAGCCCCGGAAATCCTCGAAGAGGGCCGCGAGCTTCAAACGGAAATCCAGGGCCTGAGCGCGCGCGAGCAGATCTTCGCCCGCGAACTCGTCGCCACGCGCGTCCAGGCGCTGCGTCCGGTGCGCGAAGCGCTCGACACCGTGCTCGAAGCTATCGTTGAAGAACGCGGCGCCGACATCTTGATCGAGCGCAGCTCGGTCATTTTCGCCTCCGACGACGCCAACATCACCTCGCTGGTGATCGAGCGGCTCGACGCTGAGATCTCCGAAGTGGACGTCGAGCGCGTGCGCATTCCGCTTGAGGAATCCGAAGGCGACGACAGCGACGAATAGGCGACGGTTGACGCGCGCGGCTGCGCCGGTCCGACCGGGTCGGTGCGCCGCCGTCACGCAAAGCACAGGAACGCTATTCATGGCGGAACGTAAACGCTTCTCGCTGATCGCCGGCGCGCTTTTCGCGCTCGCGATTGCAGCGCCGGCCGCGGCGAATGAAGTCGCGGTGATGAACTCTGAATCGGTGCTCAACAACTCCGCAGTCGGACAACATATCCGCACCCGGCTCGAGGAAATCGCTGCCGAGATGGAGTCTGAAATTTCCGACCAGGGCACGCCCCTGCAAGAGCGCTGGCAGGAATTCCAGGCGGAGACCTCTTCGCTTACGGCCGAGGCTTTGCAGGAAAGCCCGGAAATCATGGAGCGCGGCCGCGAGCTTCAGGGCGAGATCTTCCAGCTCAACGTCACCGAACAGGTGCTTGCGCGCGAACTCGTCGCCACGCGGGTCCAGGCGATGCAGCCGGTGCGCGAAGCGCTCGATGAAGTGCTCAACGCCATCGTTGAAGAGCGCGAAATCGACGTGCTCGTCGAGCGCGAAGTGCTCATTTTCGCAGGCGATGCGGCCGACATCACCGAGCTGGTGATTGAGCGTCTCGATGAGGCGCTTTCTGAAGTCGAAGTGGAACGCGTTCGAATTCCGGTTGAGGAAGTCGAAGAAGCGACCGAAGAATAATCGAACGGCGGCCTCAGCTTGACCGAAAGCAGAGTCGACGCGCGATTTTATGATGCGCTTGGTCCGGTCCGTTTGGCGGAACTCGCTGAACGGATCGGCGCCGAGCTGACGGCGCCTGATCGCGCGGATGCGCCGATCATTGACGCAACGTCATTGCGCCGGGCCGGGCCGAAATCGGTCACTTTCTATCAGGACAAGCGCTATCTCGCCGGCTTCGAAACGACGAAGGGGGCGGCCTGCATCGTGACGGCGGACAATGTCGACACGGTTGTTGAGGCGGGACTGGCGCCGCTCGTAACCGAGAATGTGCAAAGCGCAATCGCGACCGCAGTCGAGGCCCTGTTCCAGCCGCGCATCGCATTTGACGGCGAAGCGCGCATTCATCCTGATGCGGAGATTGACGCGACTGCGTCCATCGCCGCTACGGCGACGGTCGGCGAACACGCCCAGATCGGCGCCAATGTCGTCATCGGTCCAGGCGCTTCTATCGGTCCCGGCGTCAGTCTCGGCGAAAATGTGCGTGTGGGCGCATCGGCGAGCGTGATGTTCTGCGATGTTGGCGCTAATTCTGTGATCCAGGCCGGCGCCGTCATCGGCGATACCGGCTTCGGCGCGCGCTATGAAGACGGCATGCCGGCGATGATGCCGCATATCGGCCGGGTACAAATCGGGCGCGACGTTCTGGTCGGCTCGAACACCACGATCGACCGCGGCATGTTCGACGACACGATCGTCGAAGACGGCGCCAAGATCGATAATCTCGTTCAGATCGCTCATAATGTGCTGGTCGGCTCGGGCAGCATCGTCGCCGGGTGTTGCGGCATCTCCGGCAGCGTCGTCATTGGCAAGCGCGTCGTGCTCGGCGGCTCGGTGGGCATCGCCGATCACATCACTGTCGGCGACGACGCCAAGCTCGCCGGCGCCACTTTGGTGATGCGCGACGTCCCCGCCGGCGAGACCTGGGCGGGCACGCCCGCGCGCCCGATCAAGGCGTTTTTCCGAGAAATCGCCGCCTTGCAGCGCCTATCACAGCGCCGCGGAAAGCCGGGCTCGTGAGCGAGACCCAAATCCATCCGAGCGCGATCATTGAAGACGGCGCACAGATCGGAGCGGGCGCGCGCATCGGACCGTTTTGCTGCATATCCGCCGAGGCTGAGATCGGCGAGCGCGCTGAGCTCTTGAACAACGTCACCGTGCTCGGCGCGACCAAGATCGGCGCGGGCAGCGTGGTCTATCCGTATGCTGTCTTGGGCGGACCCCCGCAAATTGTGAACTATCAGGACGCCGACACTTCGCTCCAGATCGGCGAGAACTGCACCATTCGCGAACATGTCGTGATGCATCGCGGTTCGACGCGCGATGAAGGCGTCACCAGGATCGGCCCGGACTGCCTGTTCATGGATTCCGCCCATGTCGGTCATGATTGCGAACTTGGCAAGGGCTGTGTCATGGCGCGCGGCGCGACGCTTGGCGGTCACGCGATCATTGAAGACGGTGTCTATATTGGCGGGCTCTCGGCCGTGCACCAGTTCACGCGCATCGGGCGCAAAGCCTTTATCGGCGGGCTCGTGCCTGTGACGCGCGATATTATTCCGTATGCTATTGTAAATGGCAGCCCCTCGCGGCTTGAGGGCCTCAACATTGTCGGTCTGAAGCGAATGAAGTTTCAAACCGAGCAGATTCGCGACATGCTGACAGCGTTCGATCTGATGTTTCGCGGCGCGGACGCCACATTCAAGGAACGCGTCGCCGAGGTGAGCCAGACCTTTGCTGAAAGTGCGGAAGTCCGCGAAATCGTGTCGTTCATCCAGGCGCCGTCCAAGCGCGGCCTGTGCACGCTGGTCTAGGCGCATCGTCCGAGCAAGGAGCGCGATGTGACGACAGCGCCTTTGTCTGCGCAGCCACGCTGGCGCAAGCTCGGCCTCATAGCGGGCGGCGGGGATTTGCCGCTGCGCATAGCGCAATCAGCGACAGCCGACGGCCGCAGCGTGCAAGTGATTGCGATCGCCGGCTTCGCTGAAGCAGAAACATTTTCCGATTTCGATTGCGAGCAAATCGGCATCGCCCAAGTCGGCAGAATGATCGATCTGTTCCGAAAGGCGGATTGCGACGCCGTCACTTTCGCCGGCATCGTCAAGCGGCCTGACTTTTCGCAGCTGCGCCCCGATATCGCCGGCGCCAAGCTCCTGCCAAAGGCGATTGCAGCGGCGCGTCGCGGCGATGACGCCTTGTTGCGCGTCATTGTCGGCGCGTTTGAAAAAGCGGGCTTCAGCGTCGTCAGCGCCGAACAGGTCGTATCGGGTCTGGCTGCGCCCGCCGGCGTCATCGGCGCCATTAGTCCGAATGCTGCGCATCGCTTCGACATTGCGCGCGGCTTTGCGGTCGCGCGCGCCATCGGGCGCTTCGATATCGGCCAGGGCGCCATTGTGTGCGACGGGCTCGTCCTCGCCGTTGAAGGCCAGGAGGGCACCGACGCCATGCTCGCGCGCACGGCCGAGCTGCCACCGGAGATCCGCGGTGATGCGCAGGCGCGCCGCGGCGTGCTCGTCAAAGCGCCCAAGCCGATCCAGGACCGGCGCATCGATTTGCCTGTCATCGGCGTTTCCACGGTCAATGGCGCGGCGCGCGCGGGGCTTGCCGGCATCGCCATTGAGGCGGGACAGGCGTTGATTTTGGACCGCGCGGCCGTCATCGCTGCGGCGGATGATGCGGGCATGTTCGTCATCGGGGTTGCGCCGGACGATCCGGATTATCTGGACCATGAGAATTATCCTGGCTCAGATGGCTCGGGAGACGAGAGCGCGGGCGCGGGCGAGAGCGCGCGCGATGCTTCTTCCGTGCGGGATGACCCATGAGTCTGACGCTCGGCCTCGTCGCTGCTGAGCCGTCCGGCGATGCGCTCGGCGCCGGGTTGGCGGAAGCCTTGCGAGAGCGGCTGGGCGATCAGGTCGACTTCATCGGCGTCGGCGGACCGCGTATGGCGGCTTATGGCGTCGACAGCCCGTTCAATATCAACGAGCTCGCGGTATTGGGTCTGATCGAAGGCCTCAAAGCCTATCCGCGCGTCGTCAAGCGCGCCGAGGAAACGGCCGAACTCTGCGCCCATTCGAACGCCGATGCGGTCGTGTTGATCGACAGCTGGGGCTTTACGCTGCGTGTCGCCCAGCGCCTGCGCAAACGCGCGCCAAATCTCAAGCTCATCAAATATGTCGGCCCTCAGATCTGGGCTTCACGTCCGGGGCGCGCCAAGACGCTCGCGCGCGCGGTCGATCATGTCCTGACGCTGCAGCCTTTCGAGCCGCCAATGTTCGAAGCGGCGGGCCTGCCTGCGACTTTTGTCGGCCATCCCAGTCTTGATGCGGAGCCTTCCGGGGACGCCGCCCGGCTGTGCGCGCGCTACGAAATTCCAGAGAATGTCCGTATCGTGCTCATCCTGTTCGGCAGCCGAGGCGCTGAAGCGCGTCGGCTCGCGCCTGCTTTCGCCGACGCCATGATGCGTTTGCGCGCGCGCCATGGTCAGGAAATCGCTATCGTGGCGCCTCTCGCGGAGTCCGTCGCCACGCAAGTGCGCGCCCAAGCGGTCGATGATCCGCGTCTTCTGGAAGCCATCATGGTCGATGAGGCCGAGCGCGACGACGCCTTCGCCGCCGGTCACGTGGCCCTGGCATGTTCGGGCACGGTCGTGTCGCAGCTCGCACTGGCGGGCGTTCCCTCCGTGGTCGCCTACAGGCTTGGCGCCATCACCCATCTCATCGCAGACCGGCTCGTCACCGCGCCTCATATTTCGCTGGTCAACATGGCGGCGGGCGCGCGCATCCTGCCTGAATTCGTTCAAGGCGCGGCGACCGGCGAGGCGCTCGCCGGCGCAGTGTCTCGTTTGCTGGATGACGACAAGCTGTACGCAGAAACCAAGCAGGCCTTGGCCGACGCGATCGCCGCCATGCGCGGGGACGGCGGCTCGGCGAGCGGCAGGGCGGCTGATGCGATATTGGGCATACTGAACGCTGCGAGATAACAAAAACGGCGGGGACCGTCAGTCCCCGCCGTTTTTGCGTCAGCACAAATGCTAATTTAATTCTTTATTCTGATTAGGCGTTGCTCAGTTCACGCTTGTGAATGGGCACATAGTCGCGTTTGGACGCGCCGGTATAGATCTGGCGCGGCCGGC
>JAUIEH010000136.1 GCA_030428405.1 Alphaproteobacteria bacterium | reverse complement strand
CTCAAGCCCAGTCCGCCGATGTGCGGCGCGATTATCCCGCCATCGACAAGCCGGGCTATCTTCCTTTGTCGAAGCTTGAACGCAACGGCGCCTTCGATGCGCTGATGCGCGACCTCGAATCGCCCGAGCTCGCTGAGGTGCTGACTGAAAAATTCGGCGTCGATTTCACGACCAAGCCGCGCATGATCACCGTGCGCCGGCTGTCGCAGCGCGCCGATGGCCCGATCCACAACGACTCGAAGTCAAAAATCCTGACCATGCTCGTCTATCTCAACGAGACCTGGGACGGCACGAGCGACGGCTGCATCCGAGTTTTGCGCTCAAAGGAAAGCTTCGACGACTATGTCGAGGAAGTCCCGCCTCTGGCCGGCAATGTCTTCGCCTTCCTGCGCTCGGAGAATTCCTGGCACGGACATCTGCCCTATGCGGGCGAGCGCTATGTCGTGCAGACGACCTTCCTGACGAGTGAGGAAGAACTCGCCCGCAAGGAAAAGCGCGAAGGCCAGCATCTCTGGATCAAGAAGCTCAACCCGTTTGCATAAGCGTTGAGCACGGCTTCAAACCAAGCTGAACAAACCTTGTTCGCAGGCCTTGCCTACTGACAAACACGCACTGGCGTTTCCGCTGAGCAACATGTCTTCAGAAACGCCCAAGTTCTTCAAGCGCTTCAATGTGTCCAGATTTCCATCGTAGCAAAGCGCAGCCATTTCAGCGTTAGAATTCTCGAGCCCTATCAAATTTGTATTGGCTGGGTCAGCGGCGAAACCAATCATCAATATAGCTTCACTCGACTCAATAACGCTTCTCAGCTCCCGAACTCGTTCGTCGTCCGCGGAAAGATCGTTAATGTAAGATATTCTTTGCGCTGATCTGAGCAACCACCGCACATCGAATGTATCAGGATGAGCTTCAAATTGATCGTAGACATGAAAAATCGAAGGCAATCTATCGCTCGACGTATCCGAAAAGCGCTCACTCTGCAAAAGAAATCTAGGAAACGCTTCTTCCAATGTTAAATCGTAATTAAATGTAATAATAGACAAGTTTCCGGGTAGGAGCTCGTCGGAAGACGATGCGCCTTGAGTGTATCTGCGTACAAGCGCCGCGATCCAATTCTGTTCTTCACCTAAGTAGGGGAGAAACCAATTGCGCTTTAGTGTGTGTGTGACCACTCGGTCTCCCCACTCGTCTGTGCGCACAACCCCGTCGTACATACGCTTCGATATCGACCAAGCAGAAAATAACTTTGAAACATCCGCGGTACTCGGATTCTGATAAGTCAATAAATCGATTGACTGCTCGAATGAATTCTTAGCGCGATCGAGTAGCGGCTCGAACGCTCTTTGATAGTCGAGTAAGTTATTTTTAATAAGAAATTTAAAAAAGCCATCCGACAATGCGTTGTATCCCCGGAAGCTATAAGAAGTATCTATTGTCTCTTCGATTAATTCCTTAAAAACTTTCTGACCCGTCGGCAGACCAAACTCGGCCGAAGCCCCTGCTCCAATAATGACTGTTGTCTTCTTCTCGAACAAAATCCACCTACTTAAACCGCGACGACTAGCTAGTTTCAAGCAACATTAGGTCTGACTCAACTTTTGAGATCAAGGGGTCTTATCGCCACCCCCACCATCATTCTCGTCGCCGTCTGAAAGCTCAGACGGCGTGTCATCGTTCGACTCCGTCGCGTCGGCTTCGGCGCCTTCGCTCGCGTCGTCAACAGCCGGCGGTTCGGGCTCCGGATCGGGTTCAACATCTGCGGCGGGCGGTTCAGTCTCCGGCTCTGGTGCAGATTGAACCTCAGGCTCGAGCGCCGGCTCAGGCTCAGGTTCAGGCTCAACGACCGGCGCGCTGTCCGCGACCGGTTCTTCCGTCGACGGAGACTCAATGTCCGGCGCTACGGGCGCATGCGGCGCGGTGGGGATTGCGTCGGCCTCGTCGTCGAGTACGCGCGGATCAAGCGCCGCCGCCGCCGTCGAGGTTGCGAGCACCGAGGCGTATGGATCCTTCTCGCCCTCCGCCGTGGCTTCATGGATGCGCGTGCGCAGGAACATCGCGCCCAGAAGCGTGAACCCGCCCAACGCTGCGTACCAGAAAAGCGCCGGCGCTCCGATTGGCGTGACCATGACGGCGCCGCCGATGATCGGACCGATGACGCTGCCGATCGCCCAGACCAGAAGCAGACCCGACATCATCTGCGCGGTGACGCCCGGGGCTGCGCGGTCGGCGGCGTGCGCGACCGCGACGCCGTAATAGGACATCGCGCCCACGCCCCAGACGAAGCCGAAAAAGATCACGAGCCATTCCGGCGCGTTCGCGGGCGTCAGCGCCAAGGCGATCGCGGCGAGCGCGGAGACGCCGGCCAATCCGGCCACGACGTAACGCCGGTCGAGCTTGTCCGACAGCCAGCCGGCCGGCCATTGCGATAAGACGCCGCCGAACATGATCGCTGCATTGAACGCAGCCGCTGCCGCCAGCGGAGCGGCGTCGTTGAGGCGGCCGGCATAGATCGGCGCAAGCTGCGTCACCGCGCCGTTGATCAGGCCCGCCATGAGCGCTGCGATAACGGCCGCGGGGGCCGCCTGTGCGAGCCGGCGCGGTCCGAACGGCTCAGTCGAGGGCGGCGCGGGTTGGGCCTTGCGGGTGGCCGCGATGGGAATGAGGCAGAGCGCGAACATGGCGGCCGCGATCATCAGCGCTTCCGAGCTTCCTGACGCGACGCCTGCAATGAGGAACGGTCCGAGGATGAGACCCAGCTTGGCGATGACGTGATAAACGCCGAGAAGCCCGCCGCGCGCCTCGCGCGGGGCTGCGTCGGCGATCCAGGACTCGCCTGCAGTCAACAGCGTCGCCACGCAGGCGCCCATGGCGAAGCGCATGACGGACCAGGACAGGCTCGCATCGTCCAGACGCAGCGCAAGCGCGAGCACGGCGGCGAGCGCTGCAGCCGCGGCGAAACAGCGAATATGCCCCATGGAGCGGATGAAGCGCGGCGCAAACTGCGCACCGGCCACGAAGCCGAACGCATAGAACGCCGCCACCATGCCGACCGCAATGGCGCTCGCGCCGGAACCGCTCAACGCCAACGGCACGGCCACAGCGAGCGCGCCCGCCCCGACCTGCATCAAGGTCAAAGACAGCATCACGGCGAACAGATTGCGGGTATAGGTCATGCGCTGCGCGCTCCGCTTCTATAACGGCGGCCGAACGACGCGCCGCTCGACAGACGCGGTAACGCGCCCGGCTCCCGCTTGTCGAGTGCGCAGCCGGTCAATAGGCCAACGCGTTGCGGACAACATGGCGCAGGCAAAAGCGGCGGAGCTTGCGCTCCGCCGCTTGCACATGCCGGTCAGCGCCGGAAGGATCAGCAGTTCAACGTGATTTCCTGCGCGCCCGCTTCGATCTCGATCGAAGCGTCGGCGAAGTCAGGCGGTCCGCCCTCGCCAAGCGCGTCATTTGTGAAGCAATAGTCTTCGGTCGGACCCATCTCGCCATAGTTGAGCCGGCCGTTCTCATCGACGTCGTGGACAGCGCCGACGACATAGCGGCCCGGCGGCACGCCGGTGAATTCGAAACTCACCTCGGCCGCGTCAGCAGAAGCGATGTCGCCAACAAAGCGCTGAAAGCGGGAATAGCTTTCTTCATCTGCATAGAGCGCGACCATGACGTCGCCCTCCTGCGGATCAATGCCGGTGACGGTGACGGCGACGTCCGCACTCGCGACGGCGTCCTGCGCGTAGAGCGCAAACGGGGTTGCTGCGAGGAGCGTGGCGATGCTCGCGACCAGCCGAATGCATGTCATGGGGGTCTCCTTTTCAGTGATGAGAGCGGCCGTTGACCGCCCTTTGGGGAAATGATCCGCGTGCGCGCGCTCAGCTGAACAAAGCGACGTAGAGGACGCGGTGCGGAAGGAAGGCGAGCGCGCCGGCCACGCAGAGGCCGCTGAAATAGAACCAGCGCATGCCTGAGCGGTGCCGGCGCACATCGCCGCGCAGGATCGAGATCATCGCGGTCGACACGCCGAGGATCGTGATCGGCACGAAGATATGAATGATGCTGAAGCCGCCGTCGGGCCGGCGAATAAAAAACGCCGCCACGGTCGTGATAGAAATCAGCACGACGAACGCCCAGCCAAGCACGCGATGCGTCGTTCGGCCAAGGCGAACGCCGGCGACTTGCACGCCGCCGAGCGCCAGCGCGCCGAGCGCTGTGGCGAGGTGGAGCTGAATGACGAACGGCGCGGCGAGAATTGGTGCGATGTCCACGCTTGCGTCCTCCCTTCATCGCCGCGACGGCCATTCGCTGCGGCGTTGAAGGGAGGTTGGCGCAGGCCTTCGAGCAATGCGCGCCCGCTTTCGCCAAGTGACGATTTTACTTCGCGAATTACGGTGCATGTCATTTCGCGAAGCGTGAATTGCAGGCGCGGCGAGCACGCGTCCGGCTATTGGTCGGGCGTCTGCGCTTCGCGCATCGCGAACGACCCCGTCACATGCGGCAGGCTCGACAATCGCCGCCAGATCTGCGTCCGGCAGAACACCAAGGCGCAGCCTTCCAGCTCGAGCATATCGGAAGAAACCTGACGCAGTTCGCCGCGATAGACGCGGTTCTCGAAAGGGTCGCGCAAATGGCCGCCGCGCCAGACGCCGTCAATGAAGCGTGCGCCCCAGATCATCTGCGCGTCCGGCGCCGTCTCCGCGATCGGCTCCCACGTCCAAAGCAATTCGCCGCAAAGCGCGCCTGCATCCTCGGCGCACGCATCAAGGCGGACGACGGCGCTATAGCCCTGCGTCGCCCACTCGCCTTCGATCGCCGCGAATGCCTGCGCTGCGGCCTGGTCTTGAGCGCCAGCCCGGTCCGCGCCCACGCCGATGGCGGCGGCGGTCACCGCCAATATCAGCGTGGTTGCGCCGGCGCGCGCAGACGAGTTGGAACGCTTTTGCGCAAGCGCCGGCTGGCGGACCGATTGCGCAAAGCGCGCGAGATATTCCGGGTGCTCGGTGCCCATCCAGCGGTCCCACCACGTGAAATAGAGGCCGTAATTCCAGCCGGCTTCGGCGTGGTGGAGGTCGTGATGCGTGGTCGTCGTCATCCAGTCGAACAGCGGACGGCCGGACTTGGTGCGCGGAAACAGCTCATAGCCGCAATGACCGACCGCGTTCCGGATCATCATATGAATGACGAAAATGAGCGAGGCGAGCAGCGAGACCGGCATCACGGCGCCCGCCAGCAGCAGGAAGACGGCGTTGAGCGCGGCTTCGCCGACGTCGAAGGAATAAGACGTGAAAGGCGTGGGATTGTGCGACCGGTGATGCGTGCGGTGCAGTCTGCGAAACACGCGCGGATGGTGGATCAGGCGATGGGTCCAATAAAACCAGGCGTCATGCAGGACGATCAGCGCAATGACTGAGACGGCGAACCAGGCCCAGCCATATTCGGACGGGTCTTCGTAAAAACGCAAAACGCCGAGTTCGCCGCCAAGCCAGATGCAAAATCCAACGCACGCAAACACCAACACCGTGCGCATCGACGCCAGCACCTCGCGCACGATCTGGCCCTTGGAAATGTTGCGCGTTCTGATGCGTCTGCCGGCGAGCGCGCGCGCACCGGCCATGTTGACCAGCAAGAACACGCCGCCCGCGCCGATCACATAGCGCAGGAAATCATGCGTCAGAATTGCTGGATAAGCTCGTGCGGCCGCTTCGGCGAGCGCTTGCATGTCTGTCATTGACCGACCTCCTCTTAACGGGATGAGGCCGGCATGACATCGCGTCGTCGCGCACGCTCGCCGCGTTTGAAATCAGCGCGGGATTTCAGAAATCGGCGCGCATTTTTCGAAATCGGCGAGTCTCAGCCATCGGTTTACTCGCCGCCTGAAAGCGCTGCGCGGCGATATTCCGTCGGCGTGCGCCCGGTCGCCGCTTTGAAAGCGCGGTTGAACGGCCCCAAGGAGCCATAGCCAAGATCGAGCGCGATCTGCGTGATCTGTCGGCGGGCCTGATCGGCGTCGGCGAGCATGATCTGCGCATCCGCAATCCGGCGGGCGTTGAGAAAGGCGCTGAAATTGCGAAAGCCCAGGCCCTGATTGATCAGCTTGCGCAACCGATGCTCGGGCATATCGAGGCGCGCGGCGAGCCGGCCGATGCTCATGGCCTCTTCGCGATAAACGCCGTCGTCGAGCAGCGCGCGCAACCGATCGAGATCGGCGCGGTCTTCAGGGCGCGGCGGCGCAGCCTCATCGGCGGCGCGCGGCGAAGCCGTGCGCTCCATGACGTTCAGCGGCGAGAGCGCCCAGGCCGACAATCCGAAGACCAGCGCAAACAGCGCCGCGGCATGAAGCAACGTCAATACGTCCATCGGCGCGCCAGCGCGGGTGAGCAGGTCGCCAAGCTCGAACGACAAGCCAAGCGCGCCGGCCAGTCCGGCGAAGACCAGGCGAAAGGCGCGCCGCCGCTCCGACAAGTCATCGCGGCGATGCGCGAGCGCGAGCCAGAGGACATGCACCAGCAAGGCGATCACGACGCCTTGATGAATCAGCGCGCTCGGCTCTGCGAGAATATCGAAGCGGCGCATCGCGAATAATCCGATGACGACGCCGAGCGGCGCGAAACGCCAGCTTCGCCATTTGAACGCATCGTCGAACAACGCCGTGGCGAACCACCAGAAGAAGACTGAATTCAGCGTGGCGAGAAATATCAGCGGCCAGCGCAGTATGGCGTAGTGGTCGCCATATCCGGGCGAGGAAACGAGCGCGTAAGCCGCCGTGCCGAACAAAAACAGAGCGCCAAGCCGCTCCACGCCAAAGCCGCGTTTCGCGCGCGCGCTAAGTATTGCGGCCAAGAGCGCAATCGCTGCGGAACCTCCGCGCAGCATTATCTCGAAAAACGCCAAGGCTTCCATAGGCGGACATTCCGAACCGGCGCGCACAGCGTCAATGCGCTCCGCAGCGCATCACGCGCTGCACATCGCGTCGCGCGGGGCTGAAATTCGCCGCGAAATGCGCGATGTCTGTCAAAGCCATGAGCAACGACACCTTGATCGCGCGCGCCC
>JAUIEH010000135.1 GCA_030428405.1 Alphaproteobacteria bacterium | reverse complement strand
TGGAGGACCGAGAACAGGACTTGCATCGGCGCTCCGTCGACGAGCGTCAGGTCGAGTTCGTCAAGCACCGCCAGCGTTCTTGGAAAATGCTCCGTCCACTGCGTCGGTTCGCCATTGCCGAAAAGCGGCAAAGACGACCAGTCGCGCGAGCCGCGCAGCTTGTCGAATATCGGCGCGGTCTCGCTCTCGCGAATGTAAGGCGTCATGCGCGCACGCGCATCTTCGGCGGCGAGAAACTCCTCGCGGATGGTTGCGGTCGCTTGCTCCAGCGTTTCGACCCAGGAAAAATCAGCGCGCGACGCGATCGTCACGGGCGCGAGGTCGGGCATGTAGTAGATGAGCGGCGCGTGCTTTGATGCGCGAAAGCGCACCTCTTCCGTATGCGTTTGAGGCCAGACGGCGTTGCGAACGCGCTCAAGCGCGGCGGGCGCGTCGGTCTGCGCGCGCCAGGCCGCTTCGGCGTCCGTGACGGCTTTGGCGTGAAGCTCCGTGAAATGACGGCGCATCGCCTCATCGGCGCGTGCGGAGCGGGTGCGGACTTCGGGCGGAAAATCGGCGACGTCCTTGGCCTTGCGCACCGCCCAGCCGAGATCGTCGCCCAGCGACCAGACCTGCAGCGCCTCATCCGAGCGCCCAGCCGCATCGAGCGCTGCGCCGGCGAACAGCGCCATCATCGGATTGTTCGGCTCACGCCGGAACGCTTCGAGATAAGAGGCGGCCGCGTGCGCGGTCTCGCCCAGCGCTTCTTGCGCCGTTGCGCAGTTGAACCAGAGCGACGCTGTCTCAGGCGCGGCTGCAAGCGCTTTGCGATAATGGTTGGCCGCTTCGGCGAAGCGTTGGCCTGCAAACGCCATGTCGGCGGCGAAGGCGTGGGCCTCGGCGTCATCGGGCGCGCGCTCCAGCACGCCGGCATAAGCGTGCGCGGCCGCTTCCGCACGCCCTGCCTGAGCATGTGCGCGCGCCTCAGCTTTCAGCGCCTGCGCCGTCGTCTCGGTTTCGGAGTTCGACATCGCGAATTGTCCAGCCGCAGCTCATAATCGATGCGCCTCAGCGCAATCCCAGCCTTGAGCCTAATCGCCCCGGCGCGCGCAAACGAGGCCCTTTCGGCGCCGCAGCGCAGCTTGACGCGCGCCCGCCCGCCATGGCGAGTGCGCATAAGGCACCGCAAACCAACAAAGAGCGAGCGCATGTCTCAATCAATCGGCCGCGTCCTCATCATCGCCGGCTCGGATTCCGGCGGCGGCGCGGGGATCCAGGCCGACATCAAGGCCGCAACGGCGCGCGGCGCCTATGCCGCCACAGCCGTGACCGCGATCACCGTGCAGAACACGCGCGGCGTCACCAACGTGCACCCCATCCCGACCGACATCGTGCGCGCGCAAATCGACGCCGTGCTGAGCGATATCGGCGCTGACGCCGTCAAAACCGGCATGCTCGGCGACACGGCCCTTGTCGAAATGGTCGCCGAGGCGCTCAGCGCGGTGTCCGCGCCCATCGTTGTGGACCCGGTGATGATCGCCAAAGGCGGTCATCCGCTCCTGCCCGACAGCGCCATCGACGCCGTGCGCTCGCTAATGACGCCGCGCGCCGCCCTGATCACGCCAAACGCGCCCGAGGCCGCCGCTCTGGCCGAATGCGAAGTGGCGACGCTCGACGACATGCGCCGCGCGGGCGAGACCCTGCTCAAGCGCGGCGCTCAGGCCGCCCTCATCAAAGGCGCGCATCTGCCGGGGCCTGTAATTCAGGACCTGCTGCTCAGCGCGCATGGCGAGCGCGTGTTTGAATCGCCGCGCATCGAGACCCGTCACACGCATGGCACGGGCTGCACGCTCGCCTCCGCCATCGCCGCCGAACTCGCCCAGGGCGCAGCGCTCGAGGCCGCAGTCGAGGCGGCGCGCGATTATCTGCACGAGGCCATCAGCCGTGCGCCGGGCTTCGGCGCGGGTCACGGCCCGGTCGATCATGCTTGGCCGTTGCGCGAGGCGCGGTCATGCTCGGCCAACCAGTGACGAGGCGCGACACAAGCGCCCTGGCCGACCTTGCGTCCCTGACGCCAGCGGCCGGCGAGCAAGAGCAGGCGAACTCGGGCTGGCGTCTGAACGTTGAGCTGGAACGACAAACGCGGAGAGACGACATGCTGCGCTATTCATCGACGATCATGGCCTTCGCCCTGATCATGCTTGTCCTCAATTCTGGCGCGCCCGCGCTCGCAGACCCTGCGCGCTTCGGGCCGGGGCCGGCCATTGAGGAATTCGGCGCCATCGCCGAGGTCGAGGGCGCAACGCCGATAGATCCGACGACGCAATTCCGCATCGCCTTCGACGTGTCCGAACCGGCGGACGAGAACGCCGTCAGCCGCCGTCTGGAAAGTGCGGCGCGCTTCATCAACATGCATGTCGCCGCCGGCGTTCCGGCCGACAACATCCAGCTCGCCATCGTCGTGCACGGGCGCGCCGTGCACGACGTATCAACGCCCGCCGAGGACGGCGCCGCCAACGCCAACGCGCCGCTCATCGAGGCGCTCATCGCGCACGGCGTTGAGATATTCGTCTGTGGGCAAAGTGCGGCCTATTACGACGTCGAAACCGAAGACCTGCTCCCCGGCGTCGAAATGGCGCTCTCCGCCATGACCGCGCATGCGCTCCTGCAGCAGGACGGCTACACGCTCAATCCGTTTTAGGGGGGGCTAGGCCGGTTTTGCGATCATCAGCCCGATGATTGAAAGCACGGCGAAAAATGCTGGAAATCCGCATGCGAACCAGATGCGGAACAGGCGGTGATATGCAGGCGGGAGATTTGCGCCTGTTGCAGCGGCGGTGCGAGCGAGATTTCTCATGCGTAACTGTATCCAGACCACTGGCAGCCAGAACACGCCCACAAAAACGTAAAGCCCAATCGATGACAGGATCCAGGTCGAGGTGAGCGGCCACCCCGCTTCGAGCGCGAGCAAGATCCCCGTGATCGGCTGAAGAAGCACTGCGGACGCCGTAAAAACCCAATCGGCGATGACGACCACGCTCGCTGTTTGCGCGATGAAGCGAGCGTCCTTCGTGCGGTGCGCCATCAGCATGAAGAATGCGATGCCGGCGCCCGTGCCCAGAAGAACGCAGGCGCCAATGATGTGCAGCCACTTCAGAAGCACGAAATAGAGCGTCATCAGCGTTCTCCGCGTAGTGCGAGCACGACGATCGTCAGCGCCAGGACGGGGAATATCTTGACGAACGGGCCCAGCGGATCGAGCCACAACTGTGGAGCAAATGCGGTTCCCAGGACGAGATAGCTGATCGAAACCGCCGCGCCGGCCCACGCCGCTGCACGCATCCAGCGGCGCATCATCAGGCCGGAGCCGATCAGCATGTCGGTTATGCCGCCCGCGATGACCACCACGCGAGCGAAGGACGCCAATGGCGTATCGACCAGCAATTGCGCGGCGTCCGCACTGCGCGCAACGCCGATGAGCCCGGATGCAAGCCAGAAGAGCGCTAGCGTGGCGAGCGCGACCGGAAATATGAACTGTGTACGGGCAAAAACCCGCTCTTGCGCGGTCGAGGGCAGGGCAGACAGCGTCTCGCGCAGTGACTTTATTGGCGTCGCGCCATGTGTCGCTCGCTTCCAGGCGGTCGGGTCGCCGACTACGCCATTTTTCATCACTCGCAATGATGTCGAGCGTAATGGCGAGCGCCATCCGAGCCGGCCTGCCAGGTCAGCGAGCGAGGCGATTGCAAAACCGAGCCATGTCGGCGCCTCAATGACCAATCGGGCAGGCGCGAAGCCGAGCCAGGCACGAAATTCCGCAACGAGCGTGCGCAGCGAATGGGCGTCGTCCTCGACAAGGTCGTATTCCGCGTTCTGGAGTTCGTCTGTGAGCAGAGCGATTGCGACCGCCTCAGCGACATCTGACGCGGCGACGGTTTGAACCTCGCTATCAGCAAAGAGCAATGGCTGGACGACCGGCGCCGCTGCGAGTTGGCGCAGCAGGCTGGTCCCGCCATATGCGGTGGCGGCGATCACCAGGCCGGGCTTGAAAATGACCCAACCAAGCGCGCTGGCGCGCAGGAAATCGTCCGCCAGTCCCTTTGTTCGCAAGAACGCGATGGGCGAACCCGGGCGAGCGCCGGGCGCTGAAATCTGAATGAAACGCCGTACGCCCACAGTCTCGCATGCGCTGATGAGGGCGCATATCGCTTGGTGCTGCGTGGCGTCGAGATGATCGCGGGCGCCGTCTTGCAAGGCGCCCGACGCATTGACCACGGCGTCGACGCCTGACAACGCCTCCGCCCAGGCGTCGGGCTCTGTCATGTTCGCGAGATCGCAGACGAGCCAATCGATATCGAGACGCGCACGGCGCGCCTCAGCTGCGTCGCGGCCGAGCCCGGCGACGGACATCTGCTCGCGGCCCAGCCGACGAACGATTTCCCGTCCGATGAGGCCGTAAGCCCCTAATACCAGTACACGCATCGCCTCTCTCCAGCGCCGACGCGAACTATGCGTTGTTTCATGGAATGGCAAAGCGCGAGCACGACGCCCCGACTTCCCAACCCTTGTCCCGAGCTGCGGCGGTCACAACCGCGCTCGGTTTCGTTCGCAATTTCAAGGTGGACCAGCGTCATGGCCTTCAGCCCGCCCGTCGCCAGCCCAATCCACGTTTCTCGCCGAGGCCCCGCGCGGCCGTCCGGGCATGCCGGCTAAGCGCTCAATCCATTTTGGTGGCGGCTAGCGCGCCGCGATCGACGCCGGAAAATGTCGAGCGAACATGTTGAATAGGGAAATCCGATAGTAAGCAAAAATTATTTCGATAGATACCTATCTTTCATTGAGCCGACTCCGGAGGCATCTATAGGCGTCTCGAATAACAGGGGATGCTCGCATGCCGTATGTTCAGCGCCGGATCGCTGCGGTCCTTAATCATGATGTCGCGCCCGGGATCGCTTTGGTGGGGGCGGCCATTTTGGCGCTCTTCGTCGTGAACTCGAGCTTGAGCGGCGCCTACTCGGCCTTCCTCGGGACGCCGGTTGCGATCCAGATCGGAGCCTTCGCCATCGATAAGCCGCTGCTGCTTTGGATCAATGACGGCTTGATGGCGATCTTCTTCTTTTATGTCGGTCTAGAGATTAAGCGCGAGATTCTGGAGGGGCGGCTGTCCAACCCGCGACGCGCAGCCTTGCCGGCAGCTGCAGCGCTTGGCGGCGTGGCGCTGCCCGCCGCAATCTTCGCGGCGCTCAACTGGGGCGATGCTGAAGCGATGCAGGGCTGGGCCGTGCCGGCGGCGACGGACATTGCGTTTGCGCTGGGCATTCTCGCTTTGCTCGGCACGCGCGCGCCTGCAGCGCTCAAGGTCTTTTTACTGGCGGTCGCGATTATCGACGACTTGATCGCCATCATCATCATCGCGGCGTTTTATACAGACGGTGTGGCGTTCGAGGCGCTGGCCGTCGCCTTGAGCGGTGTTGCGGTCCTGTTCGCCATGAACCGCTTAAGGATTATGGGTCTGGGCCCGTACGTGCTGGTCGGATTGGTCGTGTGGGCGGCGGTGCTGAAGTCCGGCGTTCACGCGACCTTGGCCGGCGTCGTCATTGCAATGACGATTCCCATTCGTAATCCCGACGATCCCGAGCATTCCCCGCTCATGGACGCTGAGCACTGGCTGAAGCCTTGGGTGTTGTTCGCCGTTATGCCGCTATTCGCCTTCGCGAACGCCGGCGTTCCGCTTGCGGGCATCGGGCTGGACGCGCTGCTTGCGCCGCTGCCGCTGGGAATTGCGCTGGGCTTGTTCATCGGCAAGCAGCTTGGCGTGTTCGGCGCAGCCTGGCTGTCGATCAAAGCTGGGATTGCGCGCATGCCGTCGGGTCTGACCTGGATGCATCTCTACGGCGCATCACTCCTGGCGGGCGTCGGCTTCACCATGAGCCTTTTCATAGGAACCTTGGCGTTCACAGAGCCTGCGGCGCAGAACGCGGTTCGCCTCGGCGTCATGACGGGCTCGCTCTTGTCCGCGATTGCCGGGCTGGCTGTGTTGTGGTCGGCCTCGGAACGCGCGGCGCCGTCCGCGCGCCCGCTCCCGGCCGAATAGCGAGCGCGTCAGCGCACCTGCGAGACCAGCGCCGTTGCGCGGTCTCGCAGGCGTGGCGCGAGTTCGAGGAAGTCCTTCGTCCGCGGAGAGCTGGCGCGCCAGACCAGCGCGATCCAGCGCGACGCATTGTCGATGACCACGTTGCGAACCACGACCGCGGGATCGCCGGCCATTTCCGAACTCACATAAAGCGCAGGGAACAGCGAAACGCCCATGCCCAACCCGACCATCTGACGAATGCCGTCCAGGCTCGTGCCTTCATAGTCCAGCAAAAGCTGGGCGTGCGCGGCCTGGGCGAGGCGGCGCGCGCGCTCAGACAAATAATGTCCCGCCTCAAGCGTCAGAATGCTCTCGCCGTCAAGATCTTCGATCGTGATGACCTGACGCGCCGCCAAGCGGTGGTCGGACGGAAGTCCGATCTTGAGCGGTTCTTCGAACAAGGGCTCGACCATGAGGCCGTCGGCTTCTTCCGGCGGTGTCGAGAGAATGACGTCGAGTTCGCCGGAGCGCAGCCGAGCCTCGAGATCGATCGTGCGCATCTCCCGCACATATAGTCGAAAATTCGGATACGCCGCATGCAGATCGGGAACGACGCGCGGCAGCAAGTAAGGCCCCACGGTTGGCAAAGCGCCAAGGCGCATCAGTCCGCCGAGATTTTTCTCCGCGGCGAGGACGACGTCCTCAAGCTCGTGAATGTCCGCCATTACCTTGCGCGCGCGTCGCACGATCTCTTCGCCAATGGGCGTGAGCCTGGCGCCGGCGCGTCCGCGCTCGAACAGTTTGGCGCCGAGATTGTGCTCGAGCTGCGCGATCTGCTCGGAAAGCGCAGGCTGACTGACATGAGCGCGCTCGGCCGCGAGATTGAACCGTCCCGTGTCGGCGACGGCGATCATGTAGACGAGCTGACGGATCGTGGGCAACGCCATATAGGATTTTCCTATTCAGGGGCGAGTAATAGACGATTTGAACTATTCGTTGGGCGGACTCAAGCTCTTTCGTGAGACGACACACGAAAGGAAGCTTTGATGCACCC
>JAUIEH010000134.1 GCA_030428405.1 Alphaproteobacteria bacterium | reverse complement strand
TCTCAAAGCTTTGCGCCGTCGTCGAAATGCCGAGAAGACGCGGCGCGAGCGCAGCGCCGTCGGCCAGCGTTGCATCGCCGGCCACGACCAGGCGCGGCGCTACAGTCGTTCCGCTCGTCGCGTCCACGACGAATTCGAGCTGGCCGTCAGCGCCGACGGTCAGTTCCGAGATGTTCAGATCGCCCGTGTTTTCGAGCGAAAGCGTTCCGTCTTCGACATAGACGACGAGCAAGCCGTCCGAATCGCTGAGCGCGCCGGAAAGCGAGCCGCTGCCCGTGATGCGGATCTGATCAGCGCCGTCGCCGAACGCGACGTCGCCATCCACTGCGCCGGACTGGATGTCGAGCAGATCAGCGCCTGAGCCGAAACGGATGTCGCCGCGAATGTCCGGCGCCGTAGCATCAGCGGAGCGCTGGAGCTGGCGCACGACAGCGTCCGCCGTTGCGGTCGAAAGGTCGATCGCGACCTGATCGCCGGGCGTATCGGTGGAATCAGCGGCCAGCGCGTTGACGGCGCGAATGGCGCCGGCGTTTTCGACCAGCAAGAGCGTGCCGGAAGCGTCCAAGATCGCAGTCGTCGCGCCCGGGCCGTCATTCACACTGGCGATGATGCGGCCGTCATTGATGATTTGCGGCAGCGAACCGCCAGCAGCGACGTTGATGGCGGTCGCTGAATCATTGCCGCTCGATTCCGCCGTCGCGGTGACGGAAGCATCGGCGCTGACATCCAGCGTGGGCGTCGAGCCGCCGTCGCGAATATCGATCGCCATCGAATCGGCGTCGAAAGCCGACGCCGTGATCCCGCCGCCGACCAGAATGCCGCCGTCGACGATGGCGTTGAGCCCGCCTGAGCCTTCAATGCGCAGGGCCGTCGCCGAGAAACCGTCATTCACGCCGGACGCGTTGATCAGACCGCGATTGACGAGACCATAAGTCGAGCCTGTGACTGGGCTGACGACCACGTCGGTCGCGCGCGCGGCGTCCCAGGCCGCAGAGATCAGGACCGCCGGCCCGCTGCCGATTTGCTGCACCGTGCCGGATGGCGTGTTGTCGCTTGAATCAACGGGGCCGTCGATGAGGAGGCCTTCGCCGAGCGAGCCGCCGACTGCGAGTGCAGGGCCCGCGTTAATGAGGTCGTCGGCGTCGAGAAGCGCGCGACTGTCGGCCGTGCTGCGTCGTGAGGTTTCGCGGAATCCTGATGAAAGCACGGAGCCGCCGATGTCGAGCGCGCCGCCGACATCGCCCATGACGCTGACGCCTGCCGCGTTCGAGCCGCGCGCCGTCGTCGCGCCGTCGAGATTGATGTCGCCGGTCACGCCGTTCTGGATATCGATGCCGAACGAATCGTCGCCGAGAACGGTGATGCCGTCAGAGCTGGTCAAATTGCCGTCGAGTTGTCCGGCGGTGCGGATGCCTGCTGATTCGTTACCTTCAACGGTGATGGAGGCGCCCGACTGATTGTTGATATTGCCGGTGAAAGGCGCGCCGCCTTCGATCAGGATGCCGACGCGGCGCTCGCCGGTCGCAAGCGGACCGTCGAGATCGCCATCATTGTCCGTGTCAGCCAGGGCGGCGCTTTCCGTGATGGAGATCGCGCCGCTGTTCAAAACACCGCTGGTGACGCCGGGATTGGCGCGTATGCCGACCGCGTCGTCAGCGTCTTCGATCGAAATAACGCCCTGATTGTCGACGCTATTGTCCGAATCAATCGTGACGGCGGAGCCGGAGGGGAGCGTCACCGAGCCGGTGGGGCTGATGGTGACATCGCCCGCAGCTCCGCCATTGGCGGTGGAGGTCGTGACCGGCGTCGTCACCTCGCTGGTGATTGTCTGCGCGTGTGAAGGCGCCGCCAGTATGGCGAAGGGCGCAGCGGCGGCGAGAAGGCGCAAACGACGTCGGCTCATAGATAAAAACCCCTCCTTGAGCGGCGCCTGACCGAAGCGCCGAAACAGGATTTCGAAGTCTTAACCGAGCCCGACGCGCGCGTCGACGCCTTCTCGCCGTTGATTCAGCGCTAATGGGCCTCAGCTTGAGTAGTACATGGCGAACTCGACCGGATGAGGATGCGTTTCAAAGCGCAGAAGCTCCTCTTCCTTCAGCTCGATATAGCCGTCGATCTGGTCGTCGTTCATGACCCCGCCGCGCTTAAGGAAATCGCGGTCCGCGTCGAGCGATTCGATCGCTTCGCGCAGGCTGCGGCACACGGTCGGAATGCCCTGAGCTTCTTCCGGCGGCAGGTCGTAGAGATCCTTGTCGAGCGGATCGCCCGGATGGATCTTGTTGGCGATGCCGTCGAGACCGGCCATCAACAGCGCGGTGAAGGTCAGATACGGATTGCCCGCCGGATCCGGGAAGCGCGTTTCGATTCGCTTGCCTTTGGCCGAGGGCGAGAACGGGATGCGCACGGAGGCCGAGCGGTTGCGCGCTGAATAAGCGAGCATGACCGGCGCTTCGAAACCCGGAACCAGACGCTTGTAGGAGTTCGTGGTCGAGTTCGAGAACGCGTTGATGGCGCGCGCGTGCTTGATGATCCCGCCGATATAATAAAGGCACGACTCGGAAAGATCGGCGTATTGATCGCCGGCGAAGAGCGGCTTGCCATCCTTCCAGAGCGACTGGTGGACGTGCATGCCGGTGCCGTTGTCGTTCCAAACGGGCTTGGGCATGAACGTGGCCGATTTGCCGTAAGCGGCCGCGACCATCTGCACGACATATTTATAGAGCTGCATCTTGTCCGCCATCGTCGTCAGCGTGGAGAACTTCATGCCCAGCTCGTGCTGTGCGGGGGCCACTTCGTGGTGGTGCTTTTCCGGCTCGAGACCGATCTCGGTCATGATGGCGAGCATTTCGGAACGGATGTCCTGGCCCGAATCAACCGGCGGAACCGGGAAGTAGCCGCCTTTGGGGCCCGGACGGTGGCCGAGATTGCCCGATTCATATTCCGCCGCCGTGTTATGCGGGGACTCCGAGGAATCGAGCATGTAGCCGGTGTCGTGCTGCTGCGTGTTCCAGCGCACGTCGTCAAAGATGAAAAACTCCGCCTCCGGACCAAAATAGGCGAGGTCGGCGACGCCGGAGGACTTCACAAAGGCTTCGGCTGTTTTCGCCGTGGTGCGCGGGTCGCGCTCATAAGGCTGGCCCGTGGAGGGGTCCGTGACGTCGCAGAAGATCGTCATCGTCGTCTGCTGAAAGAACGGATCGATGCCGGCCGTGGCGAGATCAGGCTTCAGCGTCATGTCGGACTCGTTGATCGCCTTCCAGCCGGCGATCGAAGAGCCGTCGAACATGGTGCCGTCTTCGAAGAAATCTTCGTCGATCATGCTGACGTCGAAGGTGACGTGCTGCAGCTTGCCCCGAGGATCGGTGAAGCGCAGGTCGACGAACTTCACGTCCTCTTCTTTGATTTTACGTAGAATATCGTCCGACATGCATTGCTCCGATTCGATGTCTCAACTGTCGTGAAGACGACCCTGGCGGAGCACGATTCGGTTCCCCGCGCGGGTCGCGCACACCCCATCGTCATACCCTCGATGATGCGATGCTTACGGGCGAGTAGTTGAGCGAGAAATATTTTGCATTGCAATATCAAAATTGTCGCGCAAGAATTTGCCTGCGGCCTTCTCATGGGGCGCGAAACTGCGAAACAAACTGTGCCGGCGAAGCGCTTCGCCGGCACTTTTTTGCTCGAATCGCGAGTTGGCTGCGCCTAGATTCGCCACTCATACGTGCGAATGGCGCAATAAGCGTGTGACAGTCTCGCGACCAAGATGTTTCAACGCAGTGCAAAAAACACAATAGAATCAATGGGGTCATTTTCCTCAGCTGGTTAAAATTGTCGCGGCGCACAAATTTTCGGAATTTTTTTGTTGCAGCGCGGAATGATCACCGTCACAGTTTCGACAAGCTAATAGAGCGGCGGTCAATGTCGCTAATATCGCAGTTCGTGCTCGGGAAGCCGCCGAAGCCAAGGGCGGTTGGGGCAGAACATCTAAATAAGTTCCGACGGCTTTGTGCTGTCGTCTACTCCAGCATTTGCCCATCGTAGTCGCGCGCTAGGTTTTTACCTGGCCGATACAGTTCTTCACCACGCCGTTACTGGCGGGGAAAGGGGGAGTCATGTCCGCGAAGTTCGAGGGCGATCGACCGAAATCGCTCCTAAAGTTGGGGACGGCGACGCTCATCGGCGCATCCGCCGCCGTCTTGATATCGGGTCCGGCGCTTGCCGAAGTCGACCCGGAAGTCGCCTATATCTTCAACACGCTGCTGTTCTTGATCGGCGGCTTTTTGGTCATGCTGATGGCGGCCGGTTTCGCCATGCTCGAAGCGGGCCTGGTCCGCACCAAGCACACCGCGGCCATCTGTCTAAAGAATATCGGCCTCTATTCGATCGCCGGCGTGATGTATTACGTCATCGGCTATCAGCTGATGTACAACCTCACGGACACCGGGCTGACGAGCGATTATTTCGGCGTTCCGGGACTGTGGGCCGGCTCTGAAGCCGCCGGCGGCGAGGGCGTCAATCTCGAGGACGGCTACGCCTCGTCTTCGGACTGGTTCTTCCAGATGGTGTTCGTCGCGACGGCTGCGTCCATCGTGTCCGGCGCGATCGCCGAACGCGTCAAGCTGATCTCATTCTTCATCTTCGTCGCTGTCCTGACCGCCTTCATCTACCCGATCGGCGGCGCCTGGCAGTGGGGCGAAGGCTGGCTCTATCAGATGGGCTTCTCCGATTTCGCCGGTTCGACCATCGTGCACTCGGTCGGCGGCTGGGCTGCGCTTGCAGGCTGTCTGCTCGTCGGGCCGCGCATGGGACGTTATGTCGACGGCCGCGCCGTGGACCTTCCCGGCTCGAGCCTCCCGCTCGCGACGCTCGGCACGTTCCTCCTGTGGTTCGGCTGGTTCGGCTTTAACGGCGCCTCTCAGCTCGCCATGGGCTCTGCGGCGGACGCTTCCGACATCGCGCGCATCTTCGCCAACACCAATATGGCGGCTGCGGGCGGCGTGGTGACCACGATCATCCTCACCAAGATCTGGGCCCGCAAAGTCAATCTCGGTCTCGCGCTCAACGGCGCTTTGGCCGGATTGGTGGCGATCACCGCCGAGCCGCTCCAGCCCGCCATCTGGCAGGCGATCCTGATTGGCGGCGTTGGCGCGGTCATCGCAACGGGCGGTCTCTTCCTCCTGGTTCGTCTCGGCATCGACGACGTCGTCGGCGCCATCCCGGTCCACCTGTTCGCAGGCATTTTCGGCACGATGATCGTTCCGTGGACCAATAGCGAGACGAGCTATCTCGTTCAGGCGATCGGCGTGGCGTCATTTGGCGGGTTCGCCTTCGTCTCGAGCTTCATCGTCTGGCTCGCCTTGCGCAACTCAATCGGTATCCGGATGAGCCGCGAGGATGAGGAAGTCGGCGGCGACCTCACGGAACTTGGCCACGAGGCCTATCCGGAGTTCGTCCCGGGAAACGGGCGAGCCCTGGCCTGACGGCGGGGACGGCGGTGCGTCCGCGAGCTTCGGCTCGCGGCGCGGCGCCGGCCGCCAGACCAGGGGTGCAAACGGCTCAGGCGCGCAGCGGATCGGTCATTCGCAAACGCCGAAAGCCAGATCGCCCGAAGCTCTCCGCCCCGGCGCCGCGCGTGCGCGCTCGTCCGGCGGCGGAAACCAAACCCGGTGTGTCTGGGGAGCACAGGCGTAACCGTAAACGTGTACGGACGGTCGTTAAGAAGCGGAAAGACGACTTCAAATCGACAAGGACGGACATTCAGGGCTCGCGAAGCCCGCGCGTTCAAACAGTCAGAGGAGATCGGAAGTGGGGAGTATCAAAAAGACGAGCGGAGGGGCGCTCGCCATCCTTGTCGCGTCGGGCGTTCTTGCGACGCCGGGCTGGGCCGACGAGCTTGAGGTCGAGGGCAATGTCGCCGTCGTCTCGGATTATCGGTTCCGCGGCGTCTCGCTGAGCGATGAGACCATCGCCCTTCAAGGCGGACTGGACCTCGATTTCGGCAACGGCTTCGCTGTCGGCACCTGGGGTTCGTCCATCGAGCCGGTTGGCAATTCGGAGCTTGAACTCGACCTATACGGTTCGTTCAGCCATGAATTCGCCAGCGGCCTTTCGACCGAAATCGGCGTGCTCGGCTATTTCTATCCGGGTGCGTCGGATTCCGCTTATGCGGAGTTCTTCGGCTCGTTGTCGGGTTCCGCCGGCATTGTCGGTCTCGAGCTTGGCGCAGCCTATGCGCCCGAGCAGGACAATATTGGCGGCGACGACAACATCTATGTCTATCTCGCCGGCGAAGTGCCGCTCGGCGACACGCCGTTCACGCTCAACGCCAGCCTCGGCTGGGAAGACGGCGCGTTTGGCGATGACAAGATCGACTGGCTGATCGGCATCACGACGACGGTCATCGGTCTCGATATCGGCATCGCTTATGTCGACACCAATATGGACGGCGCAGGCTCGGACGGCACGGCCGTTTTGACGCTTGGACGTTCTTTCTAAGTCGTAATTTCAACCCGTCGGCTGAACCGGCGGACGCTCACGAAACTCAAGGCGGCTCGAAAGAGCCGCCTTGATGTTTTTCGGCGCGGCGCGGAAGCCGGCCGGCGCAAAATTGCATGCGAGAATTTAGATGGCGTCGGAGCCGGTTTCGCCGGTGCGGATGCGCACGGCGTTCTCGACGGTGGTGACGAAGATCTTGCCGTCGCCGATGCGGCCGGTGCGCGCGGCGTTCTGAATGGCGTCGAGAACAGGCTCGACCATGTCGTCGCCGACCACGACCTCGACCTTCAGCTTGGGCAGGAAGTCCACCACATATTCGGCGCCGCGATAGAGCTCGGTATGGCCCTTCTGACGGCCATAGCCTTTGACTTCTGCGACGGTCATGCCGTGCAGTCCGAGTTCCTGGAGCGCTTCTTTCACGTCATCGAGCTTGAATGGCTTGATGACGGCTTCGATCTTCTTCATGCCTCAGCTTTCCGAGCCGTCTTGCGTGCGGCGCGCCGTAACGCGCGGGTCGATGTTAAGTTAGCGCTGCTTTGGTGCAACGCGGCAACTGCGAATGTGGCCCGTCACGCGAAGGAAGGCAAAGCCTTGGACGTATTCACTGTCGC
>JAUIEH010000133.1 GCA_030428405.1 Alphaproteobacteria bacterium | reverse complement strand
CGGTCATGGGCGTGCTCAATCTGATCGACCGCAGCTGCGACGCAGCGCTCGTCGTCGATATTGGCGGCGGCTCGACCGAGCTTTCCTGGATCGATGTCGCCGAGCTGAAGCGGCGCGAAGCTCAGGGCCAGCCGTTCCGCCCGCCCATCATCGCCTGGATGTCGATGCCGATCGGCGTCGTAACTCTGGCGGAGCGCTTCCCGGAATGTCCCGACCGCTGCGCCTGGTATGCGGCGATGCGCAATTTCGTGGCGCGCAATCTCGTCGTGCCGCCGGGCTGTGAGCGCCTGATCCACGCCTTCCGCCGCGGCCGCGCCCATCTCATCGGCACGTCCGGCACCATCACCAGTCTCGCCGGCGTGCATCTCGGCCTGATGCGCTATGAGCGCGCCAAGGTGGACGGGCTCTGGGTGACGCTCGATCAGACGCTGACGGCCTCGCGCCGGCTCCAGGCCATGTGCCGCGAAGAGCTGGCTTCCCAGCCCTGCATCGGCGCGGATCGTGCTGACCTTGTCCTTGCCGGCTGCGCCATTCTGGAAGCGATCACGGATGTCTGGCCCGCCAGCCGTCTGCGCGTGGCCGATCGCGGTTTGCGCGAGGGCGTCTTGATGACGCTCATGCATGCGCCAAAGCGTCGCCGTCGCGGGCGTCGCGGCGGACGGCGCAACACTGCGCGGCCGAGTGGCGATGGCTGCGCCAGCGGCGGCCAATCCTGATGGCGAGCGATGACGAGCGGCCGCGCCGGCGCCGGGTCAAGCCTGCAGACGCCAGCGCAGCCCCCAGCAAGGCCGGTCTGACCGAGCGCGTGAAAACCGCGCGCGGACGAAAAACAGCGTCTACGGAATGGCTCAAGCGTCAGATCAACGATCCCTATGTGCGCCGCGCTAAGGCGCAGGGCTACCGCGCGCGCTCCGCCTTCAAGCTGTTGGAGCTGGATGACCAATACGGGCTCATCAAAAAGGGCGCGCGCGTCGTCGATTTGGGCGCCGCACCGGGCGGCTGGACACAAGTCGCGTTTGAGCGCGGCGCTTCCAGCGTCGTCGGCGTCGACCTTCTGGAGACCGCGCCTATAGCCGGGGCGACGTTGCTGGTCGGCGACTTCACCGATGAGGAGACGGTCGAGGCCGTGCGCGCAGCGCTTGAGGGCGGCGAGGCGGATCTGGTGCTCTCCGACATGGCGGCGAACACGACCGGCCACCGGCCGACGGATCATTTGCGCATCATGTCGCTCGCCGAAGCCGGCGCGCATTTCGCCATGGAAGTGCTGACGCCGGGCGGCGCCTATATCGCCAAGGTGCTCAAGGGCGGCACAGAGAACACGCTCCTGAACGAACTCAAGCGCGCCTTCAAAGAGGTGCGTCACGCCAAGCCGCCCGCCAGCCGTGCGGATTCCGCTGAGGCCTATCTGGTCGCGCAGGGCTTTCGCGGCCGCGCCTGACATCGCCCGAAAAGCGCCGCAACAGGCGAATAGTCCGGCGCGCTCAATCGTTTGAAACGGGTTCGTCATGGACGCCGATATTCTACTGACGGGCGTCATGCCGGGCGCGCTGCTCCTCATCGGTTTCATCCTGGGGCGCGCAACAGCGAGGCGCCGCGAGCGCCAAACCAGCGATGTTCAAGGCGGCGATGGCCAAAGCCTCAGCGATCGCCAGGCGGCGTTCGATGCTGCGCGCTTTTTGCGCAAGGCGCCGCCGGAAACGGTCGCGATGCTTGAAGCCGAGATCAGCTCTCATGGCGCGATCGCCGCGATCAGGCTCTTGCGCGGCCAAAGCGGTCTTGAGCTGCGGGAGGCCAAGGCCGTCATCGATACGCTGCTCAGCCGGCGCGCCGCGTAAGCGTGACGAAGGCGCAACCAGCACGAACTGTCTCTGCGCGCATACGAGCCATTCCCAGAACGGGCCTTTCGCAGACCGGCGACTTCCGTTAGACACCCGCAACTGCGAACGGAGGTGCAGCGCGATGGAGATTCGCGAGGGGATCACGTTCGACGACGTCTTGCTGGAGCCGCGGCCTTCCGAGGTCATGCCCGCCGGCGTCGACGTCTCGACAAAATTGACGCGCGAGATCGCGCTCAAGCTCCCGATCATGTCTGCGGCGATGGACACGGTGACCGAGGCCCGCCTCGCCATTGCGATGGCGCAGGAAGGCGGCATCGGCATCATTCACCGCAATTTCCGTAATCCGAGCGAGGACGCGACGGAAGCCGACCATATCGCGCTGCAGGCCGATGAGGTCCGCAAGGTGAAGCGTTATGAGTCCGGCATGGTGGTCGATCCGGTCACCATCAGCCCGAACGCCACGCTCGGCCAGCTCCGCGCCATCATGGAGCGTTATTCCATCTCCGGCATTCCCGTCGTTGAGGAAGACGGCGCTGACGCCGGCAAGGTGATCGGCATCATCACCAATCGCGACGTGCGTTTCGCCAATGACGACAACGTCAAAGTCGGCTCCTTGATGACGCGCAAAATCGTCAGCGTCAGCGAGGGCGCAAGCGAAGCCCAAGCGCGCGAATTGCTGCACAAGCACCGCATTGAGCGCTTGCTGGTTGTTGACGATGCGGGCCGCTGCGTCGGTCTCATCACCGTCAAGGACATGGACAAGTCGCAGAAATTTCCGCATGCGGCGAAAGACGCCAAGGGGCGTCTGCGGGTCGGCGCAGCCTCCACGGTCGGCGATAAGGGCATGGCGCGCACGGAAGCGCTCATAGACGCCGGCGTCGATGTCATCGTCGTCGACACCGCACACGGACATTCCAAGGCCGTGCTCGACTCTGTCTCTGCGATCAAGCGCGCCTCCAACGCCGCTCAGGTCGTGGCCGGCAATGTCGCGACCTATGACGGGGCGCGCGCGCTGATCGATGCGGGCGCTGATGCGGTGAAGGTCGGCATCGGGCCGGGCTCCATCTGCACGACGCGCATCGTCGCGGGCGTCGGCGTGCCGCAGCTCACCGCCATCGTTGACTGCGTGCGCGCTTGCGCAGACGCCGACGTGCCCGTCATCGCGGATGGCGGCATCAAATATTCAGGCGATGCGGCCAAGGCGCTCGCGGCCGGCGCGCAATGCGTCATGATCGGCTCATTGCTCGCAGGTTCGGACGAGGCGCCGGGCGAAGTGTTTCTCTATGAGGGCCGTTCGTATAAGGCCTATCGCGGCATGGGCTCGGTCTCGGCCATGGGACGCGGATCTGCGGACCGCTATTTCCAGGGCGATGTCGCCGACACGATGAAGCTCGTGCCGGAAGGCGTCGAGGGGCGGGTGCCTTATAAGGGCCCTGTCGCGCCGATCATCCATCAGCTTGCCGGCGGCATTCGTGCGGCCATGGGCTATACCGGCTCGGAAAATCTGGCTTCGTTCCGCAAGAACGCGCGCTTCCTGCGCATCTCGAATGCGGGTCTGCGCGAGAGCCATGTCCACGACATCTCGATGCAGCGCGAAGCGCCGAATTATTCCTATCCGCGCGGCTGACGCGCGCACAAATTTATTCCGAATGCGGACGTGGGGCTGTCGTCATGATGAATGCTGATCTGTTTGCGCCCGTCGTTGCGCATTTCGTCTTGTGGGTCGTGCTCGGCGCGATGATGGGGCCGGCGCGAATCTATGCGCGTGCAAGCGGCAAGACCAAAGGGCGGTCCTTGTCCTTGGGCGAACAGAACTGGCCCGGCCGCGTGCAGCAGATTTCCAGCGCCTTCAACAATCAGTTCGAGACGCCGATCTATTTCTACGCCGTCATCGGCTTCGCCATGCTGGCGCAATATGCGAGCGGCGCGTTCATCGCGCTGGCCTGGGGCTATGTGGCGAGCCGCATCGTGCACGCGCTCATCTACATTACCGTCAATATCGTGCCCGTTCGCTTTCTCGTTTTTCTGGCGGGCCTGATCTGCCTCATCGCCATGTGGGCGCTCCTGGCGCTGCAGGTGCTGGGCGGATGAGCACGAGCAGCGTCGCTGCGCCATGAGAGATTCCGGCCGCATCACGGCGGCGATCGATATTCTCGCAGAGGTCGAAGACCGTCGCCGGCCCGCCAAGCTCGCTTTGCAGGACTGGGGGCGCGCACATCGCTTCGCCGGCGCCAAGGACCGCGCCTGGATTTCCGGTCTCGTGCTCGACACCCTGCGCAAGCGGCGCTCGCTCGCCTGGATGATCGGCGTTGACGGCCCGCGCGCACGCATTCTCAGCGCGCTGCGCTATTCTTGGGGCTGGGATGTCGAGACCATCGCCGAAGCCGCCGCTGAAGAACCGCACGGCACGGGCCCTCTTTATAATGACGAACGCGCGGGCCTGACCGAGCCGCGCCCGCTCGCCGATGCGCCTGCGCCCGTGCGCGGCGACTATCCCGACTGGATGGACGAGGCGATGGCGCGCGTCTTCGGCGAGGCGCGCGGGGAAGCCGGCGCTAGTCTGGCCGCGCGCGCACCTGTCGACCTTCGGGTCAATGCGCTCAAAAGCGATCCCGAAAGAACCCTCAAGGCGCTTTCATCCGTGAACGCCGAGCCCGCAGGCGTGCTGGCCGGCGCCTTGCGTCTGCCCGCGCCTGAGCCGGGCCGGCGCGCCGGCCATGTCGAATCCATTCCCGCATTCTCCAAAGGTTGGGTCGAGGTTCAGGATCTCGGCTCGCAGATCGCCGCGTGCGCGGCGGGTGATGTCGCGGGCAAGCAGGTGCTCGACTTCTGCGCCGGCGGCGGCGGCAAGACGCTGGCGCTCGCCGCACTGATGAACAATACCGGCCAGCTCTACGCCTATGATTCCGATCAGCGCCGTCTTGCGCCCACGATTGCGCGCGCTCAGCGCGCCGGCGTCAGAAACCTGCAGGTCCGTGCGCCTAACGAGCCTGACCCGCTGGACGGGCTGAGCGGGAGGATGGATGTCGTCTTCGTTGATGCGCCGTGCACAGGCTCAGGCGTGTGGCGGCGACAGCCTGACGCGAAATGGCGCCTGCGGAGCGGCCAACTTGAGCGGCGCTGCGAGGAACAAGACGGCGTGCTCGCAGCTGCTGCAGACTTCGTCAAACCGGGCGGGCGGCTCGTCTATGTGACCTGTTCCTTATTCGCCGAGGAAAACGAAGACCGCATCGCCGCCTTTCGCAGTGCACGGAAGGACTTCGCGCCGGCCTCCGCCATCACAGCGATCCGCGCGAGCAAGGCGCTCAGCGCGGACGGGCTTGATCAATTGCGCCAATGCGAAGCCGGAGAGGGCGCGTTGAGGCTCACGCCGCTCGCGCCCGGCTGCGACGGCTTCTTCATCGCCGTCTTGCAGCGCGCCGCCTCTTAAACGCATTTTTTCACACTGCCTGTCGAAATGTCCGGCTCTCCTGCGTCTTAGAGGCGCAAAGGCTCTGCAGCGGAGCCTCAGGATGGAGTGAAACGTCATGCGTTACATGATCCAGGTCGCCGAAGCGCCTTCAGAGTTCGATGCGCGCTCGAATGAACACGCGCCGGAATATTGGGCGGGCTATGCCGCTTATTCTCAAGCGCTCAGACAGGCCGGCGTCAGCGCCGGCGGGGCGGCTCTGAAAGCGCCCGACACCGCCAGGACGGTGCGCACGCAGAACGGCGCGCTGGTCGTTCAGGACGGCCCCTATGCCGACGTGAAAGAACAGCTCGGCGGCTTTTTCATCATCGAGGCTGAAAATCTCGACGCCGCGCTCGACTGGGCCGCGCGTTGTCCGTCCGCCGCGCAGGGCGCCGCTGAAATCCGGCCCGTCATTGCGATGGACCATTCAGCGTATGCGCCCGAGAACGCGCCCGCGCCGACGCATTGTTTTCTGCTCTATGATGACGAGCCGCATCTGCGCATGACGCCGGCGGAAGCCGAGGCGCAGATGGGTCGCTACATGGCTTATACGGAAGAGCTGGTGAAAGCGGGCGTCTTTGTCGGCGGGGAGCCTCTGGAACCGCGCGTGACGGCCACGACGCTGCGTCTGGCGGACGGCGCCCGGCGGGTGGAGGATGGTCCTTATGCAGACACCAAGGAAACGCTGGGCGGATATTACTTGATCCGCGCGGGCAGCGATGAAGAGGCCATGAAATGGGCCAAGCTTTGTCCGTGCACAGATAGCGGCGTGGTGGAGGTCCGGCCGAAGCTGGAGATTTCCATGGCCGGCACGCCTGCGTGACAGCGTCGGCGCAGAGCTCCAGCCATGAGCAAGCGCGCGTCGCGGCCGAACGAGCGGCGCGCGCTTCCTACGGCCGCCTGGTTGCTTATCTTGCAGCGCAGTGGCGCGATGTCGCCGCCGCCGAGGATGCGCTTTCCGAGGCCTTCGCATCGGCATTGACGCGCTGGCCGGAAACAGGCGCGCCCGAACATCCCGAAGCGTGGCTGCTGACCGCAGCGCGACGTAAAATGCTGGATGCGGCCCGGCGCGCGAAGACGCGCGCCGCCGCGCAGAATGAACGCGCGCTCATGGACGAAGAGTATAAGGACGGTTCCGACATTCCGGACATTCCCGACAAGCGTCTGGAGCTGATGTTCGCCTGCGCGCACCCGGCGATCGAGCCGGCTTCGCGCGCACCGCTGATGCTGCAGACCGTGCTCGGTCTGAACGCGGAGAAGATCGCCGCCGCGTTTCTCGTCAAGCCATCCGCGATGGCGCAGCGTCTGGTGCGGGCAAAGACGAAAATTCGCGCTGCGGGCATCCCGTTCGAACGCCCCAGCGCCGACGACATGCCCGCGCGCCTCGATGACGTGCTGCGCGCGGTCTATGCGGCCTTCGGCGCGGCTTGGGATGATATGGATGGGGCGGACGGGCGCGGAGGCGAACTGGTCGGCGAGGCGATCTGGCTCGCCCGCGTCATCGTGCAGCTTGCGCCGCAAAGCGCGGAGGCGTGGGGCCTCTTGGGTTTGATGCTTCACTGCGAAGCGCGCCGGGCGGCGAGGCGCGACGCTGAAGGCCGCTATATACCGCTTACGGAGCAAGACGCCGTCTTGTGGTCGCGCGACATGATCACCGAGGCTGAGCGCGCGCTCGCACGCGCTGCGGCGCTTAAGTCGATGGGACGGTTCCAGCTCGAAGCCGCCATCCAGTCAGCTCATGCGCGCCGAGCCTTCGGGCTGGAGCCCGACTGGCGCGCGATTGCGCTGCTCTATGACGGCCTCGTCAGTTTCGAGCCTGC
>JAUIEH010000132.1 GCA_030428405.1 Alphaproteobacteria bacterium | reverse complement strand
CGGGCGATATGGACGCACAGCTGACGGCGGCGTTTTCGACGCTGCCAAAACTTCGCCGTCTCGGGCGCGTGCTCGGACTGGACGGCGCGACAGCGGACGCAGCGCTGCTTGAAGAAATCGCGCTGAAGCGCTGGGCGCTCGCTGCGAGCGAGCCCGAACGCATGCCGAAATTGCTCTATCGCTTTGCGATCGACGCGTTTCGGCGTTGCTCAACTGAGCCGGCAGGCGAACCAGCGCCGCATGACGACAGGCTCTTATTGGCGGTTCGAGGCTTGCCATATCGCGAGCGCGAGGCGCTGGCATTGCTGATCGTTGAGCAAATCGAGCCGGACGACGCCTCGTTCATCGCAGGCCGCTCTGCAGAGGAACTATTGCGGAGCGCGTTGCGCGCTCGCTCGATCGTAGAAGGTGCGGGCGCAGGAGGGGACCTTCATGAAAACTGACGGGCGGGAACCGCATCAGTTCGAGCAAGGCGGCGAACGATCGCCAACCGGCGATGAGCGCGCCACGCCAATGCGCAGCTGGATCAATTGGGACGAGTTGCGCGCCCGATGCCTCCCGCCGCGACAAGACGCAGTCGGCGCGGCCCTGGCCGATCTCGTCATGTCGATTTCCATGAGTGACGGCGGCGCTTCAAACCCAGACGCCAGGTCGGAATAGAAAACGGGCCGGCGCGACCGCCGGCCCGTTTGTTCATGCAATCGAGACGGTGCGTTTAGCTCGTGGCGATCGACGACGCGCCATCGTTTGCGCGGCACGAATGCGCCGAAGCGTGACCGCTATAGGTTGATGCTGCGCGCAAGATTGCGGGCAGATCCATGCGCTCAATGCGCGTGGCGACCATCGGGTCGTCCTCAATCGAGGCGTCGATCACGAGATCCTGCGCGTCGATGAAGTGCAGCCGGTCTAGCGCCGGCGTTGCGACCATCACGCCCGAAAAGGCGCCGCGCTGGTCGACGGCGACATCAGTAATGACGAGACCCGTGGCGCCGTCCATGTCGTAGAGCGGGGCGCCGACGACGTGCGCGGTGTCCAGAGCCGCACCATCGGCCCGGAAGTCGCACGCCATTGCGCCCGTCGAGGCGAGCGAGGCCGCCGCAAGTGCTGCGGCGCTCAGACTCCGAATATTTGACATCAGCGTACCCATGCCAAATCAACGCCCGGCGTCCGGTTTGGTTTCAGCGCCGCTGAACTATTTTTTGATTAAACGCAGCGATTGCAGCGTGTTAGGCGAAAAATTCAGCCAAAAAACAACCGGCCCCGCGCAGATGCGGAGCCGGTTGCTAGTCTATCTCTGCGGCTGGCCGCGTCAGGCGACGTGCGCCGCGCGCGGGTGAAAGAACAACGCCTGGCCGATCGCCGCCTTGACCATATCCGGCAGGAACGGCTTCGAGATCAGGAACGCCGGCTCCAGGCGCTCGCCTGTCAGCAACCGCTCCGGATAAGCGGTAATGAAAATAACCGGCACATCGAACTCGTCGAGAATGTCGGCGACCGCATCGATGCCCGAGGATCCATCGGCGAGCTGTATGTCGGCGAGAACGAGACCCGGCCGCCTGGAGCGCGCCGCCGTCACGGCTTCGGTGCGCGTGGCGGCGATGGCGGTCACGTCGTGGCCCATCGACTTCACGAGGTGTTCGATGTCGACCGCGATGATCGGCTCATCTTCGATGATGAGCACTTCAGTGGCGAGTTCGTCTTCGATTTCGCGCTGCGCTGCGACAATGAGCTTGGCGAGCTCATCCTCGGAAACATCCATGACTGCGGCGGCTTCGGCATTAGAAAAGCCTTCCACCGCCGTCAGCAGGAACGACTGCCGGCTAAGCGGCGGAATGCGACGAATGCGCGCTTCCGGGTCAGGTGATTGCGAGCCGTCGTCATCACCACGATCGTTCGGCGACGTCGCGCTGCTCCAAATGACGTGAAAGAGGCGATACAGGCCGACGCGCGGTCCCATGGAGCTTTCGACCGCCTGGCTGCCCGCGGCGATGGCTTCTAGAGCCGCACGGACATAGGCGTCGCCGCTTTTCTGGGCGCCTGTGAGTGCGCGCGCGTAGCGCCGCAAATATGGAAGGTGCGGACCGAGGTCTTCAACCAAACTCACTGACGTTCTCCGATGTGACGCGCGTTCTCGCCATCTGTCGCGCAGTTTCAATCATACGCACGGCCGCCGCGAGCAAAAAGCGACGCTGCAACTCACTGACAACGCGCGAAATCCGCAATGGTTCCGCGCAAGCGTTATTAATGAGATTTTTTTTTGATCAAGCGGGAACCATCTGACGCCTGCTGCGTTTGCCCGATGAACGATGACAATCAACCCAACGGTCGGGAGCGCGCAATCCGTATTCAGGCAATTGCTGTTTCAGCGAGGCGATGTTTTTCTCATTGTGAGGGAACCTTCCGTCGCTTGCTGCGTTCAACCAGCATGCAAATTCGGCCCGTTCCGGGAATCGAGACAAAAAAAATACAATGATGACCGATCGAGACAACGACGAGAATGCGCCCAACGCGCGCAGCAAATCCTCTCCAAACGCTGGCGAGGCTAAGCAGCGTCAGCGTGTGCTCGGCGAACGTCTTCGCGAAATGTTCGAAGACGTTGTCAATGAACCAATTCCCGACGACTTCCTGAAGCTTCTCGAGCAAGCCGATGAAAAAGCGGCGAACACCGACGACAAGTCGGAGTGAGAGGCGATCTTATGGTTACGCCCGAGACTGATCTCCAGTCTGACGAGGCGGAGTTTAAGAGTGAACTCGTCGCTCTGATTCCGCACTTGCGCGCGTTTGCGCGTTCTCTTTGTCGCAATGTCGCGACGGCGGAGGACATCGCGCAGGAAGCAGTGATGAAAGCGTGGTCGTCGCGCAAGCAATATACGCGCGGAACCAATCTGAAGGCCTGGACCTTCATGATTTTGCGCAATCATTTTTACTCATTGAAACGCCGCGACTGGCGCCAGGCCGACTGGGACCAGGAGCACGCCGAACGCACGCTCGTTTCACCCAGTTCACAGGAAGATACGCTGCGCATTGATGAGTTGCGCCGGGCGATGAACCGATTGCCCGACGAGCAGCGCGAAGCGCTCATCCTGATCGGCGGCGGCGGCATGTCGTATGAAGAGGCCGCTGAGATTTGCGAATGTGCGGTGGGCACGGTGAAGAGCCGGGTCAGTCGCGCGCGCAAGGCGCTTGAGACCATCCTTGAGACCGGGGATTTCTCGTCTGAAGATGATGGCGTCGCGGCCCATGATGCAATGGCTCAAATCATGACCGACGCGGATCGAATAGCACGTGGATCGGCAGACTGATCAGACGCAAGCCAACGCAACGAGCATCGTCCGCTCGCTGCGCACGCGATTGCTGTTTTTCCTAGCCATTTCACTGACTCCGTTTCTCGCGCTCGCAGCGAACCAGAGCCGGGTCGAATATCTCGAAGACCGCGAAGCGCGCAGGGCCATCCTGCTCATAGAATCTCGTCAGGCGACCGAACGCGCCGGCTCCGCCGTCGAAGCCACGCGCGGCATGCTTGAAGGTTTGCGCTCGCAAGGCGCCGTCATCGCCGGCGGTGATGATTGCCAATTCGCGCTGCGCAGCGTGCTGCTCAGTCGGAGTCACTACGGCTACATCGGCACTTTCGCGGCCGACGGCTCGGTTGGATGCGCGTCTTCGGAATCGCCGGATGACTTGAACGTCTCCGGCTCGGCCTGGTTTGAGGATGTGCGCGCCGGCGCTGAATTCGCGGTCGGTCGATTGACCTATGGTGCGCTCAGCCGGCGCTATGTCGTCGTCGCCGCGACGCCGATCATGGACGCCGAAGGCGATTTCGCCGGCGCAATCGCAGCCTCGATCGTTGTCGCCGAGCTGCCGCGCCTAGGCTCGCTGTCAGGGCTGCCAGAAGGTTCGAGTCTGGCCATTATCGACGCGGAAGGCGAGTTGATACGTGCGACAGACGGCTTCCCGTCCTCGGCTGTTGAGCCCGCGCTTGCTCAGATCGAATTGAGCGCTGGCCAGCGCGCCGAACTTCTGACGTTCAATGATGAGGCCGGCGAGAGCCACTACGCCGCCATCGATCGACTGATAGGCGATGATCTCTATGTGGTCATCGTCGCGCCGACAGGCGGCTTGCTGAGCGGCATCGTGACAGATGCGGCGACGTCATTCGCGCTAGCCGTGTTCATGTGGCTGCTGGCGCTCATGGCTGTCTGGCTGTCCACTGACAGGTTGGTGTTGCGCTGGCTCAGCTATCTGCGCCGGCTCGCACGCATTTACGGCTCTGGCCGCCTCGATGTCTCGCCCATACGCGCCCGACAAGCGCCCGGCGAAATCGCAGAACTCGCCGACGCCATGGGCGACATGGCGGAGCGCATCGCTGCGCGGGAAACGGAACTGCGCGACTCTCTCGAGCAGAAGCACACTCTGCTCAAGGAAATTCATCACCGTGTAAAGAACAATCTTCAAATCATCGTCAGTCTACTGAATATACAAATCAACTCGGTGCGCTCGCCGGAAGCGAAGAAAACTCTCGAAGAAGCGCGCGGCCGGATCAATGCGCTCGCGATTGTTCATAAGAGCCTGTACGAGTTGGAGGATTTGCGGCTCGTCAGTCTGCCGCGTTTCTTCAAGGATCTCGGCCACCAATTGTCGGCCGCCTCAGGCGCGGGTGAGGCGAGTATCTCTTTTGTCACCGAAATTGAAGATGTCCGGCTTGCGCCTGACCATGCCGTGCCGCTCGCGTTATTCGTAACGGAAGCCGGCATGAACGCTTTCAAACACGCCTTTGATGGACGCACACAGGGCACCATCACGGTGCAGCTCAAACGCATCGAGGACGACCAGATTATGGTGTCCATTGAGGATGACGGCGTCGGCGCGCCTGAAGAGGCCCCCTCCATCGGCACTGGAAGTTCACTGATGGCGGCGTTTGCGCGCCAGTTGGGCGGACGTTTGGAGTCTGACGCCGCCAATGGCGGCGGTCATTCGGTGCGGCTGGTCTTCCCTGAACCTGATGCGCCGGTAGCCGACGATCACGGCGGCGCCGGTTTTTGAGGCGTCAGCTCAAAACGGGTGCGTCGTCAGATAGATGAAGCCGGAATAAGAAAGCATCATCGCCAGCGCGAGACTGCTCGCCGTGATCGCGCGCGCGCGCATGCGTTTGAAGCTCATCTTTCGCGCCACATCCGCAACGGCTTCAGCGACCTCGGCTGAAATGCTTTCGCGCGAATAGGTCGACAAGGCGATGAAGATGCGGCTGGGACCTTTCGTGGTCTCCAGCAATGCGCGCGCATAAGCCTGTTCAAACAGGACGCCCGCGATGAGCTCACGCAGCGCAAGGCGCAGGCGCCAGCCATGACGATGAGCGTGGCGCATCGCTGGCGCAATGAAGGGCGCCGTAACGATGACGTCGCGAATGAAGAAGCCGGCGACAAACAGCGAAATCATCACCGTCATCGTGGTCGGGCCGATCAATCCGAACAGGTGGGCGAAAAACACGAGGCTGACCAGGCCGGCTTTAATGGCGAGGCTGATGGCGAACTCGCGGAGCTTGTCGCTGATGATCTCAACGACGCGCTTGTCGACTTCATCCTCGGCTTCAATCCGTGCGGCCTCGATTTCGGCGGACACGCGCCGTTTGATTTCTTTGTCCAGCGCACGGCGGCTCAAAAACAGCCCGCCGCCGACGGTCGCTGCTGCGATCGCTGCGATCAGTCTGAGCATTCGGCGTCCTCGCTTTCCTGTCCGCAACGAAGCGGCCCGGTTGGCTGATTCACTATAGCAGCGTGCGCTGCGGCGCGCGCCCTTGGAACGAACGCGCGCTCTTTGCGTTGATGTAGGGACGATTGTTGAAGACCGCCCGTGCAGGAGCTCGAGGCGGAAGAGGAGATAGAAGCCATGAGTGTCGCCAATCCCACGACCGAACGTAAGTCGCAGGACGTCAAAGATGATGTTGCGGCCCTGCGCGAAGACCTTTCGCGTCTGTCCGATGATGTGAAAACGCTTGCGAAGTCGGGTGTGAAGCGCGGCGTCGCGCGGGTCGAAAACGCGGCTGAAGAGGCTTCCGAGCAAGTGGAGATGATCGCCGACCGCACGCGCGGTTACGTTCGCGACAATCCTTTGGCCGCCTGCGGCGCCGCGATTGGCGCCGGCTTCGTCCTGGCGCTGCTTCTGCGTCGATAAGGAGTCGTTATGATCTCGCGCATTGTCCTTGCGTTGAGCATCGCGATCGGCGTCATTGTGTCGCTCGTCTTCCTCGCGCTCAGCGGCTATTTCGCCTTGTCCGTACACATGGCGGATTGGGCTGCGGCGTTGACCGTCGCCGGCGTGCTCGCCTTGACGACCCTGCTTGCCGCTCTTGTCGCAAGATATGGACTGCCATTGATCGGCGGCGAGGAAGAGGACGATTCCCACGACGCCCCGTTGCCGGTCGAAGTCGCGCGCGAGGCCATAAGAGCGCAGCCGCTGACGTTGCTCCTTGTCTCCGCGCTCGCCGGCTTCACATTCGGTTCCAAGCCAAGCCAGAGTTCGACCGTGGCGAGCATGCTCGCCCGGGTCGCCGCGGGCCTGTTCTAGCCGCTGTTCGATCGCATGACGAAACGGCCCCGCAGAGGCGGCGACAATATTATTTCGGCCGCAATTGGCCGCGTAAGACTGACGGCGCTGTCTGCAGCGAATGAGATCAGTTCAAGTTTTTGGTTCGTCCCAGGATTAATCAGCCTGACCGGCCTCACTCTTGCGGCGTGGTCGGTTTGGCTGCATGGGGCTTCGCCGGATTATGGCCAGCAATTGCCGGTGAGGTTCTCCGTCGAAGGCGCGCGCTCGATTCTTGCAACCATCGCCGGTTCGGTCATGACCGCGGCCAGCGTCATTTTTTCGATCACGTTTCTCGCGCTGTCCGTGGCCGCGCAGCAATTGGGACCGCGCATCATCAATATGTTGATGCGCGATCGCATGACGCAGGTGACGCTCGGCGTCTTCAACGCCACGTTCCTGCATGCGCTCCTCGTGCTCGCCGCCACCAGCGCCATTCAGGAACAGCAGGGCGTTCCCACGATCGCGATTCTGATTGCGCTTGCCCTGGCGATCGCATCTTTCTCTTTGGTCATATTATTCGTACACACCATCGCGCTGCGGCTTCAGGCCGACGCGGTGGTCGCCCAACTGGCCGAT